>NZ_QQWI01000001.1:300000-461463 GCF_004125825.1 Fusibacter sp. A1
CTACAACATCTTCATTCATCGCTAACTTCAATCCATCAGAACTTAATCCGAAACTATTGAACTTTTCTTCCAAGCGCTTCTGAAGATCCGCAGTTACTTTAAGCATTCTGTTACTCCAGTAAACTAGTTTAATCACGTTAGTTGCATGATCAACAACGATCACCGTTTTACCAAACTGATATTTGACAAACTCGTTATGCAGCTTTTCAGAATGAACTGCTGTATGAACTATCGCACTTAAGTGTTTTTCCAATATATCCTTTTTAGCTTCTGTACCTTTTTTTGAATAACTTCTAAAATCCTTTTCAGAATCTGCTGTTAGTTGATAAATTTCATCTATCTCTGCCATTTTCTACTCCGTTCTTAACTAGTGTCCACCCATATGATGCAATATTAAAAATTTCTTTGCTACTCATTATCTTTATACGATTCAATGATTTTTTTCGAATATGGTGACTTCAACTATAACTTTAGCACCTTCGACCAGAGTTATCAAATTCTTTTTAATAATTCATCCATGACATCGTGTGTTTTTAATACATATTGTTAATCGGTAACCCAATTTTCCTATTCACCATGGTACATTTTCCTTTTGTACATTATCACCGATTTACAAGCTTTAACGTGATTACCTCAAATGGGCTATAAGAGAGTTCAATGCATCCTTCTATGACTTCGATCTCTTTTATTGCCTTGCCGTTCATTTTGGTTTTTATGGCTTGGTTTACTTCACTTGGCAGTTTGATGTCACATGTGCCACTTTGGTTAAAGTATTCGACCAGCCTAAGTTCTATGCAATCATCCACTTGCCTAAACGAACTGATAAAAAGGTTCTCTGGTAGTTCAAAATCCGTCATACGATTTGTGGCTTCTTGATTGACGGGGTTTAACCTGAGTGTGTTGATACCTTCAGTGTAGAAGAGAGCTTCACGATGTACACCCGCTGCCGTATGTCTGCCTCTATGAGGCAGTACTGCGTAAGCAAACTCATGTAGACCGATATCAGATACTTCATTGGGCCATGTTGGAGACTTAATTAAACTAAGCCCGATGGTACCGCCTTTGGCATGATAACCAAACTTGTCGGGGCTCATGAGGGCTATGCCGTAGTTCTCTTCAGACAAATCCCCCCAGTGCTGGGCGCAAACTTCAAACATAGCCTGTTCGTAGCTGTTGTTGGCTCTATTAGGTCGATTTACATGTCCAAACTGGGTGTCATAAGTGGCATGTGTCGCATGGATGCTGGTGTCAAAGTCAACTCGTAAGAGCGTCTGAGTCTCCTTCCAATCCACTGCGCATTCAAAGTCGATGCGCTTATGATTGTGGTAAAAGAAAACTCGCTGGCTTATGGACGACTCATTCACCCTATACTTGATTTCTAGCACAATGGCATGTGCTCCCTCGCTTAAAAGAGTCACAGATTCACAGATGATGATATGCCTTTCGTAAGCTGTGTAGTCATCGTTGATATCCCATGCATCCCATTTGATCGGGCGGTCTTCAAAGAGTCTAAGTCTATTCCATGCCCCCTTTGCAGCGACAAGGTCTCGCTTGTTTTCTTTGTCATAGAGCTTGGTGATTCGGCCTTTGTCATCCAATGAAACATGATAATGGGCCGTACTGAAGTCCCTAGGATTGATCCTTTCTGTGATACGCTTTCTATTCACACATACCTTATCCGCCGGACTGGCACTTAGTGGCAAAAGGTTGGATACTTCCAACAACGCAAGGTCATCGCTTACAATCTGCGCCAGTCCTAAGAGCTTATCACTCAGGTCTGTTGGATTAAACTTAACTAGACCTTCAAATGCATGACCATGGGGATTAAATAGGCTAAGCTCTGAGTCTCTGTTTACAAGCTTGCTTTCCTCTAGTTTGCCGTCAATACTCTCAAGCGCCTTATCGAGTTGTTCATAAGCCTCATCGTAAACCCTTTTGATAGAGGTTCCTGGAATGATATCGTGAAACTGGTTTAAGAGAAGCACTTGCCACTGCTTACTTAAATCAATGGTAGCCTCACCCAGTACCGATAACAGTTTTTCTGTATGAATAAGCTTTTCTTCAAGCAATCTGTGTTTCTTCTTAATAAGCCCGTTTGTCGTATAGGTGCCACGGTGGTATTCAAGATAAAGCTCACCCACATGTACCGGCAGTTTTTCAAGGGGCTGTTCTTTTAAGTCGCTTAAAAAGTCGCTGACATGAGACATGACAACACTTGGCATTCCCGGCACGCCTTTAGCGAGTCGGCTTGCGGTTTCGAGCATCTCTTCTGTGGCACCACCACCTCCGTCACCGTAACCGTAGGGCATGAGGGCCAGTGGCACTTCCTTTATTTGCTGTTGACGTTTAACAGCGCCAAGAACCTCTGAAGGTGTGAAGTTGCCTTCGTAAATGGTTTTAAACTCTCCCCTTTTCAAAGTTTCATAGGGAATTGTCGTGATAAACTGGGTGAGAATTTTTGAACTGTCTAGACCTTCCCAGTAAAAGCTGTCAAAGGGCACTTTATTGGTGTCGTTCCACGATATTTTAGAGGTGACGAACAAGTCGATGTCGAAGCCCTTTAAAATTTGAGGCAGAGCGGCGCTATAGCCAAAGACATCAGGTAGCCAAAGGGTTTTGCTCTCGTTGTCAAAGTGCTCTTTTAAGAAGGCTTGTCCCTTTTCAATTTGTCTGATCATGGACTCGCCGCTAATCAGGTTGCAGTCCGCTTCTAAGAACATGGCGCCTTCCAGTTCCCAAGTGCCTTCCTGAAGGGCTTTTTTTATTTCTTCAAATAGCTCGGGTCTTTCTTCCTTGACCATTTCAAGCAAAATCGGCTGACTCGCCATAAACAAGTAGTCTTTGTATCTCTTTTGAAGATCTAGGGCCGTTGAGAAGCTTCTGACGACCTTTTCACGTGTTTGTTTCAAATCCCACAGCCACGCCACATCAATATGCGTATGGCCAACAGCGTGCACCCTACGCCTTGCAGCTAACGAATTTACACCATACAGCCTTCTGTTCAGGCGCTTGCTTAGTTCTTTGACTGATTTTAACGTTGTCTGGTCAGCTTTTGAGTGTAAAACAAGCTGCCTGACCGCTTCTAAAAGTTCCTCTTCAATCAGCTCCTTGCCGTCATTGCCTTCATCGAGGGTCTTGTATGCATCATAAAGTACTTTCAAGTCATAATACGCCCTATGGATGCATTCGTTTCTTTTAATAAGCTTTACCCTAAGTCTTGTCTCAGCCTTTGCCATTCCCGTGTAAAGGTGCAGGTCAACACTGACCGATTGATTGCTGAAGTTCTCATCAAAATGCACATACCTGTGGTTGGTATCGAGTCCACAGGTGATTTTGCCGTTGATAAAGCAAAGCATCTGGGGATTGACCGCATCCCATTCCCCTTCTCTGCCTGTGCTTACTTCTAATTGGTAGACGCTTCCTTCTTCAAAGGTCGGGAGTGTCAGATCAAAGTTAATAAAGTATCTTGAATCGCTTTCACGGATGGTAAAGGGAAGCAGGGTCGACACAAAAAGGTTCTGGTCGACTGCTTCTATATGCTTATAGTCACCCCTGATCATCTTTACTTTTTCAACGGTTTCCACATCATCGTAAATCCAGCTTTTCAACGTGTGCAGTACGCGTTCTATTCTATTTTCAATCATAAAAAACACCTCTCTTTTTTAATAGTATAAAAAAGAGAGGTGAAAGATGACATAGACTATTTAAGCCTTTTTTTATCATTTTCGGACATTTTTCTGTAATCACTTGGGCTCAACTTAGTATGCGTTTTAAAATACTGGCTAAAGTAATAAACGGATGAAAAGCCAAGCAAATCTGAAATCTGCGTAACCGGGTCGCTGGTGATTGAAAGCAGTTCCTTGGCCTGGTCGACTTTGGATTTAGTCAGATAATCCTTAACACTCATGTCCCTTTCCCGCCAGACAATTCGGTTGATGTGCCTGGTGCTCAGGTGCAGGTATTTTTGAAGGCTGCTGAGCCTTACGCATTCGTGCCTGTGGGTGCTGATGTACCTGTCTATTTCAGCCATGGTATCCGTAGAACTTTTTACCGGTATGTCGATTTGAAGGTCTTGAGTGCTGGCTACTTTTCTAACCGTTTCAAGTATGATCTGCTTAACCAGAGACTTTATCATCATATGATACCCCAAGGGCCTATGAACAGCTTCTGACAAGGCACTGTCAAAACAGCTTTTGATTCTCTCTATGCCGTCTATGGGCTGACACTTTACTGCGCTTAAGGCATTCATAATCTGTAGTTCCTCACTTTGATCTGAAGGCTTTACAATAATTGAACAGTTGAGGGAATACTCGATATAATTACTGGCACTACCTGACGTTTGGGCATGGTAGACACCAGGGGCTGTGATATACATTTGGTTTTCTTTAACCCTAAAGTCTCCATCGTCAGTAGCGACCACAGAATCGCCACTCATCACATAATGAAATTCAAACGAGGCGTGCGAATGTCTCTCTATTGCCCAGTCGCCTTCTTTCTTCATGACTCTGAACCAAAGCACTTTCAGGTTGAAGGTAGATTCATCTATGCTGATATCGACTTTTGATAATGCCTGAGAAGCTTTTTTTAGGTCCATGGGATTCTCCGTGATTCATTTATCTACACCTATAAGCGATATGGTCTACTACCACTCAAATTCGGATGCTCTCTGTGCGAGTCTAATGTATCTTTCTAAGACATCCGAAATCTTAAATTCATTTATTCCGTTCAGGTAGGTGTCAATCGTATCGTTAAAGGGTAGGTACCAGTGCTCCCCAAGATTCTTAACACCATATACGATACCCGCTATGCTGCCGGCGGTTGCAGCAGTACAGTCATTGTCCATTCCCATCGCCACGGTTTCAGCAATTACTTTTCCAATATCGCTGCCACCAATATGAAGCCCGAAGATGGTCAAGCATGCGTTATTATTGGTATGTGCATGACTCATTCCTTCAAATCGTTGGTCGACAAGCGATCTGGCATCCTTATAATCCTTTACCTGTTCTCTCACTTGTAGTGCCCATTTTATGTCTTGTGCCAGTAAACAGTTTTGCGGTATTTCTGTCAGCCCTATTTCAATGGCGTCTATTGTATCTTCACTCACAAAAGCGGCAGCGATTGCAGCTGCAAAGAACATAGCCCCGTAAACACCGTTTCTGCGATGGCTTAAAATAGCATCCCTATAGGCAAGTTCTGCCGCCTTTTCAGGATTGCCAGGTGTGACATAGCCATAAGAATCGATTCTAATATCTGCGCCGATCCACTGAGAATAAGGATTATCCTTTTCGCAAGCCTCGTGAACAGATATTCCTTCTTTAAGATGGTCTAAGGTAATCAGTTCGGCCGTATAAGCCATGGGTAAATACACTTTCCAGGCTTCAGCCACATCTTCCGTTGTAAAGTCTAAACCGTACTTTTCCATCACCATTAACCCCAACAAGGTGTAGGCGATATCATCATCGACTGGGACCTTATCTAAATTTTCCTTGGTGTATTCAACAAAATCGCCTTTGGTGTATCTTATTTCATTTGGGTGTTTGGTTTTGCTCCAATAATCCACTGGCGGAAAAGGTTCTGCGCAGTAGTCCGCCCAGTTTTTCATGTCATCCACCGACCAAAACTCCACTGGCGCACCCAGTGTACAGCCTGCAAGCCTTGAATAGAATCCACCCTTCAACTTGTCCAAAAACTCAACTTTGCTTAGCTTTTGAGGCATACGTCTTGGACCGTGTGGTCTTAGTTTTCTAATTTCTTCTAGACTATTCGGTTCTTCTAGTGCTAACGCTTTAGAGCCTTCAAGATTTTTAAGTTTTTCCAAGCACTTGATAAGTGATTCATCAAGCCCACTTAAAATCTCAGCTACGCCTTGTGCACCTTCCTCTACTTTTAAAGTCGAATAGTCTCTAATCAAGTTACCAAGTGTCTCAAAATCCGGTAGTTTAGGATAGTTCGGCATATTCACTTTCCTTTCACTCTAAGTTCAATCTCAATAGTTGCAACTATAAACTAAAGACGCAATGTTCTCATTACCCTTAAGTAAATCTCTTCTTTTTCCACCACGCTGTCAATGATGTTTTCACCTTCAAGCGGATAAATATCATATTTGGCATAATGTTCATGTGCACTCACAGTAGACCAAATACACTGGTTCGGACCTTCCGGATTTTCGATTCTCGCCAGAATCCTGCTTTCCCAAACCAAATCATCACTGCATGTGAAAAGGAACAAGCGAACTTTGTCAGCTGAAAGGGACATTTTCTTTAAGAAGCCTTCAAAGAATGGCGTATGCGAAAGGCCTATATCAACGATTGCAGGGATATTGTTATCATGATGCCACTGAATGTCCTGAACCAAACGGTCATAGGTAGTGTTATTCGCAGTTTCCCAGTCAACACCTTCATTCAGGAGTTTGTCAAAGACACTGTCCTTGTCCAAAACTGCTATGTCGTGTTGATTTGCAATGTATTTCGCCATTGTTGATTTCCCTGTAGCTGCTTTGCCTCTAAAAAATGTTATCATTTTTCTCTCCTATTGACTATTAACTTGATTTCCTAGGACGGTAGCCTATCCAAACTCTTTCTTTGACAACTTCAAATGCAAATCGATAAAGATCCTTTTGCCTCTCTTTTCTGCTAGGGTCTTGGAGTCTTCTATATAACCATTCAATATTCATCTTTTGAACAAATGCCGGCGCTCTTTTGACCGCTCCTGTTAAAGCATCAAATCCACCACCGACATCGATCGTCATTTTTATATTTAGCTTATCCCGGTTTTTCTTGAACCACTTATGTGCACGTGGTGACCCCATGGCCATTACTAGAAAATCAACATCCGATTCCCTTATTTGGCTTACAATTTCATCATCCTCATCTACATCAAAGTAACCGTTTCTTCTACCTGCAATTTTTAAGTTCGGATACTCTTTTCTGATTTGTTCATACAACGTTTGGTTTGTTTCCTCACTTGCACCTAACAGATACACCGAATGTTTTTTTTGCTCACACAAACCAAATAGTTCCGTCAATAAATCAATCCCCATGATTCTGTTTTTAATCCTTCTTCCTAGTATGAAAGAACCCCACACTATTCCAATACCATCTGCAACGATCAAATCTGAGGCTTCTGCTATCTTCTTGAACTCATTATCCCTGTTAACCTGCATAACAATCTCTGGATTAGCAGTAATGATGTGAAACGGCTGTGCTTTTTCTTTATTGAGTACCCAGTCTAAATACGTTATTGTTTCAGCCATCGTGTGATCAGAAAATGAAACACCCAATATGCTTCTCTTCTTCAATATCGTTCTCCTTTTTACAACATAGTATTCTGGCGACATTTAAAGCGGTTCTTAAACATATGCCAGATACTAACAGTCTAATTGTCCTTATCATTATACCATCTCAATTTATTCCATCAAAACAAATGGGAAAAAGTGGTGGCATATTTTACATTTTAAAAATCCAATTGGCAATTAACGAACGTGCGCATAATTAAAGAGCAAGATTTCTCTGGCCCTTTTACAATTATAGTTATATTCATTTTACCAAGAGACCGGCATCGTGTTGCTGCTATAGGCACACATTCAACCTTTTGCAGTGAATTATTCTAAGCTGAGTATGGTTAATCCGTTATCCCTTCTTAAAATCCTTAATCACTTCTACCACTCGAATTTGACCATCGATGATTGTTTCTAAGACTGGTGTTTCATTCTTATCATTCTTTAGTACCTTCCAGTAGTGTAAAGCACGTTGCACTGCCTCTTTTTCACTTAGACATTCATACCAGCAATTATGTGCATCCCCGGTAAAACTATTCCCTGTGTTTTCAAGAGCAACAATCTGAAAAGTTTCTCGACCAACCTCTATAAAAAAATCAGCCCATTTCTCAGCTTCTTCTAGGCTCTCAGAAACATAGAGGCAAGCCATTCTTGATGGATAATCGCTAAAGTTTTCTTTTCTCACCTTTTCAAGCATAGTTGCTCTGTTTGCTACATTGATCCAGTGCCCCATATTATCAAGCAAAACTTGGTCAAAGGGCGCTAAATCAGCCGGTGACATCGACGGGTTTTCTTTTAGTTCATTCACCCTTTTTACTAGATTGGCAACACCATTCTGGTGTTCAGAATCAAAGACAATCACTTGATTTAGAGCCATTGGCCTTTCTGTAACAACGTGGTAATATCTCTTACTCATCATGTCTCCTTCAACATTCATTCTTTTCTCGGTGCCAGGTCCTCACAGCAGTGCTTTATAATTTCCATAAGCTTTCATCAGTGTTCCAAATGAATTGACTGCAGTTTGAGCTAATCTAGTAAAACCGCACTTCTCATGCACACGTATTGAGGATAAATTCTTATCTGAGATATTCACAAAGATTTCCTTTATCCCTTCCTTCTTTAGTGCTTCCATGCCAAGTTCACTGATTTTTGTAGCGATCCCGCTATTCCTTTTGGCTTCGTGTACTTGAAGTCCTTCTAGGTACCATTTGTCATTCACATGGGGAGTGCACCAGAATCGAACAATTCCTACAACAGAACCCTTCTCAACGTGCAGCACGGTAAGTTTATCACCTTTGACTTCACCACTCACCCACTTTTCTGTGTATTCCAGTAACTCATCAAATCGATCAGGCTCATCATCTGCAAGTAGAGTCGCAATCCCTTTTGGTATCTGTTCTAATGCCAGTTGCTCTATAGTTGAAAACACGATTTTATTCATATGAACTCCCTAAGTTTCAATTTAAAATTAAACGTCTGCATTTTCATTATACAAAAACTACCACTTGTATTGTGGTAGTTAAGGTAATTGTAATATAAGTTAATGAATTACTATCGCGTGCCCCCCTTCATATTATGAAGCTTCCTTATTGGTATCACTCGATTGGTATCACTCGATTTATAACCAGGATTCTTTCGATGTGATGAATATGCTGCCTCTATCTTTTAGGTGATGTATTTCTTCTACAAACCTATTATTCTCAAGAAATCTAATTGAATTGGTATTCTCGGGGTGTGTCTCAGCAAAGATTTCAATTTCGTCAGTAGCAGTAAAGTACTGAATGATCAGGGCACTTGCTGCTTCTTTACAGTATCCCTGTCCCCAAAACCTCGGCATCATTCTGTATCCAAGTTCTGCTTTGCTGTCTGGACCACTCTTAAATATACCAATAAGTCCAACTGGTTCTTTTGAAGCGGTTATCTCCATAAGATTGACATTCAACAGACCATCACCAAATCTTTCGATCCAATCGTTAATTGAATCAATGCAGTAATTCATTGTCGCGCTGTCACTTGATCTGTATCGATTGACCTCTTTGTCATTATTCAGTTCATATAAAAATTCTTTATCTTGTAAAGTAAACGGCCTAATTGTGAGTCTTTTCGTATTCATCATTAAGTCCTCTCTTCTGATGTGTCAATAAATTTCTAGAAACGGTTATAAGTTGTGGACTATACCCCGCATACACTGGAACACCAACTACTAAAAAGTCTTCAGCGCTTAGTGAAAGCTCAAATGCATCTCTTTCACTGCTCGTTAAATCATGCAGGATAAAATCATCTGAAACGCTGTCAGCAACTTTATTCACAACAGACTTGGTCGTTCCAGTGGGACTAAAATGAACTTTATGATAGGTTCTCAAAGATACCTCCTGATAAAAGTTGTGCGAAAAAAAGAAATTTCACATTGGTGACTGTCAATGATGTGGTGCTCAGTTACATACTCAGTGTGTAGTTTTGCGTCATAAACTCATTAAATTTAAGGTCATTTACCACATTCTCTATCCGTTTTCCATGCTCCCTAGTCGTCGGGATACCATGTAAATATCTATCAAATGAATCCAAATCTTTCATTAGTTCGACATACTCATTATCTGATACTACGTCTTTATTACTATGCTCGGTAATCGCCAGCAGTATGGTTTCCAATTCATCCTCTGTGATTAAAGAAAGTCCTTTTCTTGCTTTCTCATTGTATCTTTCTATGAATTTGACAACATGTACTTTGGCATTCTTTGCATGATTCTCTTTCCGCTTGGTTTTAACAACTCCATAATCATGCAGTGCTGCAATTATTCCAGCTATTTCTGGATCCAAATTTCGTTTTAATGCCAAGATTTTTATCATTTGAGATGTGCTGTACATATGCATCATACTCCATCTCAGTGGCAGATCTCTATCTTCATCTTCTAATGCTGAAATTTCTTGAAAAAGCATTGCTAGAATTCTGTTAAGTCGCTTAACACTAATTTCATTTGACTGAAACTTTAAATTTTGTACCATGATACATCTCCCTATCTTACAATTGTGATTACTATTGATATTACTTGAATAGCACTCAAAATTCTTCACAAACGACTTGCGTAGCTTAACGAGTAATTTCCAGCACCTTCTTTGTATGCGTGTTGTTCTGAGACTTCATTGAATGACAAAAAATAACAGGAGTAATGATTTCTGATCATTATTCCCCAATTAATTCCTTTTGAATTTTTCTAGTGAGTGAGTGAAACATCATGTCATAGGACTGATCAATTAAAAATCTAATTTCATCATCAGGAACATCTGCATCAAGTAAAACGACATTCCATCGAAGGTTATCCAAGTTATCTGGCAGCAGTATTCCTTTATACATTTGTCTTAATACAATATTGAGTTCAGGGTCTGATTTAAGCACAAATCCTTTCATACCCAATACTTCATAGACTCTACAAAACTGTTTGCTACCAACAGTAAATGTTTGAATCTTATTGCTAAAAATATACTCCTCTTTAGCTCCAATTTTACTTAGACAGTATTTTACAGCATCCATATATTCCATAAAATCAACTCCTCAATCACTTTTACCAAATACCCTTATTCCATTTTAAAGAAAAAACACTCTAAGTTGAGTGTTTTTCTGAATATTTAAGGTTTATTTAATATCTGTGCTTAAATATGAACGAATGCGTCATTATTAGTTACAACAGCCTCGTAGCGAGCGTCTGGTGAATCCCCCTAAAAATTAGAGTACCCCAGCAAATAGATTATTACCTGATTTTACGATATCTTTGCTTGCTACTATTGGGTTTGTCAGGTATGGTCATTACAATGTAACCAAGTTCAATCGCCGGAAGCAAATAATTTTCCCTAAATGTAGGTCTATGTTTTATTCCGACTAGTTCCATCAACTCCTTGCTAGATAGAGACTCTGAACCAATCACATCTAGTAACTTTTTGACTTGTTCGGTGACTTGTTCGCCAACTTGTTCGGTCAAACTTATCTCTGTAAGCGTATCTAAAATAGCTTCTAACATAAACTCAATAAATTCCCCTGAATCCGCAGCTTTATCACACTCTCCTAACACATCGTAGTACTCCTGTTGCCTTTCTTTAATCAAGGATTCTACTGGTAACCAACCAAATATTTTTTTCCATCTATACAAAATTAGAGTTTGCCACATTCTTCCCATCCTACCATTGCCATCAGCAAATGGGTGTATAAATTCAAACTCATAATGAAATACACAGCTTTTAATCAATGGATGAACTTCGGTATCCTTCACCCAATCAATCAAATCCGAAACTTGCTCAGGAACTAAAGATGCTGGTGGAGCCATATGCACTAGCTTCTCTCCAGCAAAAATTCCTACACCACCTGATCTAAACTTACCTGATTCTTTTGTGAGCTCATTCATCAAAATCTTATGAGCTTTCAGCATGGATGTCATGTCATATGGATCGAAATCAAGCAAAAGCTCATACGCTTCAAAAGCGTTCATAACTTCCTTAATATCTTGTCCTGGACCAATTATTCTTTTACCGTTGATTATTGATGTTACTTGATCAAGAGATAAAGAATTATTTTCAATTGCTAAGGAAGCATGGATTGTCCTTATTCGATTATCCCTTCTTAACCTTGGATTAATGCCTTCTACTTCAGTCAAAGTTAATTTTGTAACTACCTCCATGATATCTGCAATCAAATTAATTATACGATCACTGATTGTAAACGGTGGTACATAGCCCATTTGGAATCACACCCCTTCTTGTACTATTATATCGTACAAGTTAAAACATTAATAGTTCCTATACCTATTTGTGCTGCACACTTTTAACCCGTTCTTTAGTTGATTCCAAGTAACACAAGCAGCTCCTCAGCATTCACACGACAATATATTTGCTGGAGTGCAATCAATGGCAAGCAAAATGTCACGCTTATGATCTGCCCCCAAAAGAGAGCTTTTGAATCTTGATTCAAGTAGATGTGTCTAAATATCCAGATGACAGCACCTGTCATCACGATGTGATTTGCTTGCGCCATCAAGTTATAGCCATCCCACGGAAAAATGAATAATCCCATGGTTCCAAAAAAGAAGAGCGGTACGGCAGATGCATACAGGAGTGCGACATGACCTTTGATGCGGTAGAGCAAATAACCAAGGATAAACACCACTCCCGTTGGTGCGCAAGCATTAAAATTCAGCCACTGCAGTACCGATGACTTGGCAATACCCAAGAAGTAAAAGGTGCTGTTCACACTGAGTATAAAAAGTAGCACAGCAATGACCAAACCAATACGATTAATTTTTTTCATAATATCCTCCCAGTAAGTTCAACGATATAAATTGCGCCAAAATCACTTTGGCTTACTAGGAGTATACACCCTCCTGTATGCAGGAGAGTCAAGAGGTCTGTTCGTTACTTATTGTCATTTCACATACTTTCTCCACTCAAGATTGATGAAATCATTCTGAGCCCCTGCCAGCGCTTCTCCAGTGCTGGCTTTGTTGTCACTTGTCAATAAGACATTCAAGTAGTTTATTCGGTCATGAATACCACCTTTCATTTTATCTATGGTGCTCATGACAGATCCATGAGACATAAAAATGGTTCTTTCCTCAAAATCCAAAAGTGTCCTTAACGCCATCATATGCTCTTTGACACCTGACCAGGAAACATAGGGTAGAGAATGTTCCCCTGTACTTAATGTCATTTAAGTATCGCCAATATGTAAATACTTGTCGTTTATCAAGATGAACATAGAACATTCCGAATGCCCTTTAACCAGTTGAAACTCAAACCTATGCTCACCGAAAGTTAAGATCTCTTTGTCTTTTAGGATGTGTGTTGGCGCGTAAATTTCATACTCTTCTTTTGTCAATTCAAAAGCCTCTATTGTTTTCAAGCTTTCCTGAGTACCATATATCCGCACATCCTCTAACATTCTGATCCCTTCAAAATGGTCCGGGTGGTAATGCGAGGGTAAAACGGCTGTGATTTTTATGTTTCTTTGACTAAGATCCTTTATTACTTCAGTCAAGTGTTTTGAGTAGGCTGTATCCAGAATAAGTGCTTCTTGCCCATCTAAAAAGGCATAGATGTTATAACCGAAATTTTTCTCCGTTTCACCTGAATGTTGGTATGCTATCATGTTTTCTTCAATCATTATTCTTTTCATCATCTTCTCCATTTCTTCACTTTTTTCTCAGTATAACAAAGAAACACTGACATAAACCTGTCAGTGTTATTTCAAATACTTTTGATGCAGTTTTGAGATGATGTGTGCTATTTTTTCCTGATAGCTTGCAGGACCTAACAAGGTGATTTCTTCTGGATGCTCCAAGATCATATTTGTAATAAGACGTTCGTGCTTAGTTCTGAGTTTAATCACCATCTGTGGTAACGTTTTTATAATCTCACAGTCAGAAAAATAGAAGTTATCTTTAAAGTAGCCTGTACAATCGGGATTCTATTTCAAAGGTATAGACTACTGATCTATACTTATCATCAATGCTCGTCAGTCTTTTGTCATAAAAGGTATTAGCAACCTCAAGGATTTCAACACCATAGATTCTATCTAAACGAAATATTCTCTTTTCATTTCTTAAATAGCAGTATCCTGACACATACCAGGCGCCACCGTCAAAATGAAGATCGTTTGGCGCTACTCTACGTTTGCTATATTCATCTTTAGCGGGGTGATAATACGTGAAGGCTATTTCTTTTGCCTGCAAGAATGCGTCAATAATACCTGACATGATGCCCTTATCATAGTTTTTGGGGATGACATTTGATACATAAAAACTCACTTTATCTAAAAAATCATGGATACGTTCAAGGTCGACATCATCAAGGGTGTTATTGATCTTGGATTTCAAAAGTGTATAGTCCCCTTTCAAATCCGGAAAATTGATTTCATCTCCAAGTTTCAAGAGCATCAATAGCATAATAGATTCATGCTCAGTTAGTTTAATGCTGGGCATGAAATAGGCTTGATCTATATCGTATCCGCCGCCTGTTCCTTCATAAGCGGTTATGGGCACCTTAAGCTGACTTAAGGCATCGATATCTCTGTAGATGGTACGTTCACTTACTTCAAATATATCTGATAAGGCTTTGGCAGAAAGTCGCCCTCTTTCCTTCAAGGCAAAAACAAGACCGTTGAGACGTTCTGATTTTTTCATTTAGATGCTCCTCTCATTAAGCTAGACCATCTCAAAGTACTAGGTACCCATAGGTTTACAAACCTTTATTTACCGTCTTTATCCAGGTAGTGAAGTGTTACATGATTACAGCCTTCAAAAGCCTTGTCGCTTATTGTAGTCAGCGAAGAAGAAAGATAGACATCGGTTAGCGAGGTGCAATCCTTAAACGCCCACGCATCAATGCGCAGGGTTCCTTCGTTAAAGACAACCTTCTTCAAAGCCTTTGACTGATTGAATGTAAAGGGGACAATGGCCTTAACGCTACCGGGAATCTCAATTTCCTCAATCGATGTTCTGGTCATGGCATATTGCCACATATCCGTTAAGCCTGCTGGGAGTACAATTCTTTTTAAACCTGTACAACCATCAAAAACAAAACCTCCAAGTTGAGTGACGGTATCAGGAATATCAACCGACTCAATTTCAGTATGTCCTTTAAAAATATCATCACTTAAAATCGTAACCTCAATGTTAGTTGGCACTTTCACGTGAACGTCATTTCCTGTGTATCCTGTAATGCAGTAGGTGTTACCTGGAACCATTTTATAGTAAAAAGACATCTTCTACCTCCTAAAGCTTTCTTTTATCTAGAACTAGTTTACATGAAGATTGGACTTTTAGTAATGAGCAAACACAAAACTATTAGCTGAGGAAATTGCATAATTACATTCAAAAAGAACAAACTATATCTAGTAGAGTAGTATCTTTAGCATATCAATATCTATTATGCAATATCCCTTGTGAGCTATTATGAAATTTTCTCAGCTAAAAAACAGTCTCTCTGCTGATGTCTGACACCGTGTGGTTCTTATTGATCTTCCTATTTAATCAGCTCAATATATTCTATCACAACAAATGGGAAAAAGTACCTACAAGCTGTATCATTCAAGATATGCACATTAGCTATTTGCACAAATCCTTAATGCAACACTAAAACTAAAATAAGCGCAATTAAAGTAATCTACTTTAATATGCGCTTATTTATTTGGAATAGTAATGATGAACTGAATACCTTCATTAGGATTGCTATCGATTTTAATTTGACCATGAAGTTGAGTGGTGATTAATTGTTTGATCGCAAATAGTCCTAATCCACTTCTTTTTTTACCTTTCTTCATCGTATAAAATGGATCAAAGATCTTGTCTATTTCCGATGCTGGAATGCCAATGCCATTATCCTTATAGTAGAGTTGTATCTCATCTTCCCCAGATAATAGACTTATGGTGATTGTTGGATCTAATGTTTCTCCTTTAAATGCGTGTAACACGGTGTCCTCAACTAAGTGAGTGACAATTCTAGAAAAGACGCTTGGTAGTCCATTGACAACGATAACATCTTGTATAGTGTGTAATACAACACGAATGTTATGACTTTGAGTGGAGTGTTCAAGTGTTCTAAGTACTTTTTTTATGTGTGAAACGACATCGAAAGTGATCGAGTCTTCCACAGAGTCATCTTCAAAGAGGGTTTGCATATCATCTACAAGGTGTTTATTTTGCTCTAAATTTCTTCTAATCAGTTCATTGGATTCTAATAGTTGACTCCAAAACCCGGGTGGGAAGGACGAACTTTTTGCATAATCCCTGATTAACGTCGCTTGAAAACTGGTAGTCATAATTGCGTTACCTAGTGGTGTATTAATTTCATGAGAGAGTCCCATTAACATTTTGGACATAGCTCGATTTTTTTCTTCGGCAATTAACACATCCATTGCTAATTCTAAATGATTGAGAGACTCTAATAATTGCTTGTTTGAGGTTTGCAACTCAGATGTTCGCTCCTTGATTCTAACTTCAAGTTGCTCATTTAATCGATTGAGTTTTTCTTCTGCTACCATTCTCTTTTGAATTTCTTGCTCAAGTTTAAGGTTATTCTTTTGCAGCGCTTTGGTTTTTTCTAACAACTCAGTATAGTAATTCTTACGAATTGAATTTTCACCAAGACCCATGAGTTTACTTCTAAGTTTGTCTTTCTCTGATGAATTCATATAACCACCTCACTCCCTCTGAAGTGACATCTTTTGGATTTGTGGCATTACAAGGATCATTTAAAATATACATCATCAAATCATCAATTTCAGCTGATTCAAAAATTACATTAGGCAAGTTATCATTTTTCCTTATTCTTAAAATAAAAGTATCCAATAAATCTGGAAGATTTGTAATACTTAATAGCAGCTCATCTTGAAAAAGTTTAATAATTTGATCGACGTTGATGGGATTATCTATTAAGTTATAAGTGACAACTCCGGTAAGTAACTGACCATTAAGTTGACCGTGTGTCAAATTATATCTCGCACCTAGTGCGTGGGCCATTGCATGAACTAAACCTAAACTAGCATTAGAAAAAGACAATCCGGCATGCACCGATGCAAGCATTATGGCTTCGCGGTGTTCAAGATTAAGTAAATCTTTTGAACATAATTCTAGGTGTTTTACTACAAGTTCTATGGATGCTAGTGCATGTAGTTTTGTAATTGGAGATGCAGCGTTTGACATATAAGATTCTATTGCATGCGCAAGCACATCCAGTCCTGTATTTATTGTCAAATCGAATTCTTTGGTCAAGGTTGTCTCTGGATCGATAATAGCAAAATCAGGTACAATCATTTTACTTACAATTGCCATTTTATAGCACTCTTCAGTATTTGTAATAATTGCAAACTGTGATATTTCAGCAGCTGAACCAGAAGTAGTTGGTATACACACAAGAGGCGCAATCGGTAAATGGATTTCATCAATTCCTTCATATAATAAAATTGGACTTGGGTTTTTTACTAAAATTGCAATACCTTTCGCACAATCCATAACACTGCCTCCACCAATGGCAAGAATTACATCACATTGATGAAGCAAGTATTCAATTTTACCTTGTTCACATTCTATATCCTTTGGGTTTTCTGTCACATTATCGTAGATACTATACTTGATTTTTTCATTGACAATAGACTCAATAATTCTTTCGAACCAATGTAATAATTTCACTGTTTTATCTGTTACAATGAAGATGTGATCAGCACCTAAGTTTTTAAGTGTTTGCCCTGTGTATTGAATAGAATTGGATCCAAAGATAAACTCAGGTGCGACAAATTTAAACATATCCATATATATCACCTCTGTTAATTAGTACCCACGAACTTGACAAAACAATCTTATAACATGGAGAAACAAACATGCAAAGCTAAGAAGAGTATGTCATGACAAAATCTATGACCATTTTTAAGGAAAATTATATAGAGTTGGAAGATTAGTGTAAATCAAATACACGAATGATCTTCTCCATTGGCATCTTATAGTAGAATCTGGATTTTCGCTTCTGATCATTTATCCACATTCCTCTGTAAAGAGAAGTCGCACCCAAGACGACGCCCCTACGGTTTTGAATATGAATAAAGGATCAGATTTCTCTGACCCTTGTGTTCATTATTACTGCTTAATTAGTTTGGCTATGGTTTCGAGTGTGGCATATCTGTCACTACCATTTTTCAAAATTAATGACTAAACTTATAAGTAATTTCAATATATTTTTCTTCTGATACTGCAATCTTAAAGACAAGTAAACTATCTAGATATCAAGCCTAAACAGACCATCCTGTTGCAATGAACATATAGGTTCATCCTTTTGTACTTTGGAATACGAAGTCCAATGTGTTGTTCAGGATACAACTCGAAACAGTCTTATCACTAATCGACAGTTCATTAGCCAGTTGTAGTTGCGTTAAACCTTTTTCTGTTCTAAGCGTATAAATGATTTCTCCAGTTTTTTTACAATCCATAATCATACCACCACATAAATCCTATATCCTACTTATCTAAAGCACAATAAACGATGCGTAGAGTTAAAGCAGTGCGCCTGGAATTATGGTTTAGCGGCGTTCATTACCATGCTTATAATGGCCTGTTATTTTGGCAAGTAGGAGTTGTACCTCTTTTGAAGTCTTGGCGTTTTCAAGCTGTTTATCTAACTTCAACATTGCCTTTCCTCGTAGAATTGTCACCATCTTGTGATGATGAAAAACCCTTATGCAGTCTTTAGTAGATTGATAGTCAAAGGGTTCTTCTTCAAGTTTATTTCTTTGATCAATTGGCATGTTTCATGTTCCTTTCTGTTAAAATTAAAAATAATTTTAAAGTCTCATTTTCAAGTTCCAAAGTTCTGATACTAGCTCTTGATTGGCACTTCACTTTTTCAGCCGTGCCTCTGCTTAATCTAGGTTTCATAAATTCTCCTTCAGCCCTTCTAATCTTTTATTAATCAGTTCTAAGTCTTTTTTGTCCTTATCTCGGTTCAAAATTTCCTTGTGCTTTTTTATACTCATATGTTTCTCTTCTACCGGATAATAATCACAATGTGAATCACACCTTGAATTTAAAAACAAAGGACGGGTAGACACAAGGCCTACCCCTACAAGGGGATTTGGTCGCGTAGGGGCGTGCCTTGTGTGCGCCCGCTCTTCAAACATGATATTAGTATACTAAAAAATGCCTCTTTTTAGAGACATTTAAGGTTTTTGTAATATTTGATTGTAAAAATTTGGTCACTTGCTGGCTTATTGGAAGTGCGTCTGTAAAAGTCCATTAGTATAGATTAGCTCCTTGATTATTTAATAGGAACAATGATAAGTGGGACATTCATTTCCTCTTCTGTTAAACCTGCATGTGTTGCTTTAAACAAGGTGTTTTCATCCACTCTATTGTATTCGAAGCTATAATTACTAATGGCAACTGCAACATAATCTCCTATGAAGTCATTACATCGTTCATGGGGAACTCCTGTACCAAATAGATTTTGCTTAAGTATTTCTTCTTTGGAAAAGAGTAAAAATTCATCTTTAAACAAGTCATTAAAAAGTAGTTTGAACTGTTTTGTAAATCCTTCTTTGATGAAGAAGGAAGAAGCTCTCGTTTCGACTGATGGTCTTCTACTAAAACAGTCAACCAATTCTGGATAGTCCATTAAGAATCGCCATTTTGTATCAATTAATCCGTGATCAGCTGTGATGATTACCAGTGTGTCTTTTAATTTTGAACACATATCCTGAACTTGATTGTTGATATCTTTCATAATCGCGCTTATTTTCTCATGTTTTGTGCCTAGGTCATGCATATCAAAATCTGGTTGTGGCCAGTAGGTAAAGATACAAGTTTCCTTCTGTTCCTTACTTATACTTATGACCTTTTCGCACATCTCACTTACACTACTTGGTTTTATATCAGAAAATGGCGATACTCTAACAGCATGAAATTTTCCATGACTAATCCCATTAATTTGATCAAGAACATCTTGATAAGGCATATGCCTTCTTCCTAAATGATAATCAGCTGCTGGCTCCCCTTGAGAACCACTCAGTGTATTTGGAAATACACTTACATTTGCATCAACTTCTTTAAAGTATAGACTCCAACCTAACCAACCATGTTCGATAGGTGACAATCCACTTTCTAAAGAAATAATAGCTGCTGTTGTTGTAGATGGAAATACAGAAGATAATGTCGTGCGGTGGTGCTCTGTTAAAAACCTAGCGACTTCTTTGTGACTCTCTAGTATGGATTCTCCCATTCCATCAAAAATCATAAAGACTATATTCTTATACTTCTTTTTAAGTGCTTCATCAATTGCCTTTTGACTAACATGTTGAGAGTCAATACCATAATACTTTAAAATGGATGTTATTGCCGACAAAGTACTGTTTTCATATTTAGGATAGATCATCATGGTCTCCTGTAAGTCAATAAATACACTTCTTCTAGCTTATAACATGCCCTAATGACATTAAACTGATAAGTAGTTATTATATAAACAACCGTGGTACTACTATAAGACCTCAGTGCCAGATACTTTCATCCATTTCCTTTTCTCTTGTTCGTTTTCCAGACTAGATTTTTACCTACATCAATTAGTACTGATTGAAATCAAACGTATTTTCAACAACTCCAGGTAAAAGCTTGTAAACTGACATGCCAGCTTTCTTGCTAAAATACGCAACTAAATCAAGGTAACTTTTCCACTTTTGTCTTGTATGTTCTGTAGCCCCTAGCCGTATGCCCGTTTCTAATAGGCGTTTTTCTACAAGGCAAAAGCCTTTAGTGTCAGCTAAGGCATCACACAGCTGAATTAACCTATCATAATCATCGTATACTACATCATCAAGATACTGCTTAAGAAAGTTCAGGTCATCATCAGAACTGTCCTTGTGACCTAAGTACTCATCAATGTTTGGATTTGGAAATGAATGTGTTAAACATATTCTTGCAACTGAGCTATAACCCTCTTTCATCATATACCTATAGCCATCTGTTACATGCTTTAGATGTGATTTGCCCTCTCTTCTACCAATGTCATGTAAAACTCCTAAGACATAGGCTAGCTCTTCATTCAAATCATCACAAGCACTCGCAATTAGCCAAGCGGCTTGCCCTGCATTTAAGCTATGTTCGTACCATAATCCAGGGTTCATCTTGTTTGCTTCTATCAGGTATTCTAAAGCTTTGTCTTTAGGTAGTACTTTTAGTGATCTCATATATTCCTCATGTCATTTAATGATGTCTGGTACAGAGTAGTTCCAAATCAATCGAAATCACTCGTTCAAAAAACTTGATAAGCCTTTAATCACACTGTCTCTCATGAGTAATTGACCTGCTTCATTGGGGTGTAACTTATCTGCAATGAAGTCATCAGGTGTTAAAAACTCATTAAAATCTATAAACGAACGTTCATCTTGGGTACAATACTCCATTAAGAGTCGTCTGTAGTCCTCAACACGTTTTGAATGCTTTCTATCCGAAGCAATTATACTCTCATCACTTGAGTCAAGGTCTGCATAGGACATTGGCGGAATGCCAATGATAACTTCTATTCCATTAAACTTGGCCTGTCTTGTCATGGCAAATATATTGTAAATAATTTGCCTAAAGGAAATATCAAAGAACAAGTCGTTGGTTCCCCCCATTATTAAAACATGGCTAGGCTTTTCGCTAACGACATCATGATAGAATCTTGCCAGCATTCCAGCGGTTGTATCTCCAGAAATACCTTTATTAACAACCTCGCAGTTCAATTTCTCTTTTAAGCCTTGAGTCCACCTAGCGGATAAGTCAATTTCATACCCTTGGGTCAGACTGTCTCCTAAACACACTAGTTTTTTTATCATACTTGCTCCTTCTTTCTAAAGAAAAAGTTTCTACCGTATTCATCAACTACTATTCTATGAATAAACGCTCACTCTAATTCACCCTTTAAAACTCTCCCAACGCGGTAGTCTTTTATATAAGTTGTGGTCATCAATATTATAAGTACCGTTCTGACACCCATGTTGCCATAACCCAGGATTGTGTTCAACATACTGATAAGGTCTAAGCTATTTCCTAAAAGATATTCAAAACCTGAGTTTAGATACCTTAAACTTATTGAGATGATAGAAATGGCAAACGAACCTATCAGTAGTTTATTAAGTATTTCATTCTCAAAAAAACGATACTTGATAAGTGAGTAGAACATTACAAGGGTGATAAAGGAATTTAGTAAATTCACAAAGGGTAATAAACCTGCTCCAAAATCCAGATGCGTGGTTGTAATCCCAGTGCTTAATAGTAGTGTTGGAATATTCAAAAGTCTCAATAAAACTAATAGTAGCACTAAAAATGGGACCAGCCATTTAAGTGTCTTCGACTTCTTTTTTATGTAAGCAATCTGCCATAACTCACTTGTCATGTCCAAGAAGAAAAAGATGATTACTTGAATACTAGATGCGAAAAATATTGGGGTAAAATTTATATTCACCATGCGGTTCTCAATCAGACTTAAATTGTAGTTATAGACAAGCAGTATACCTTGGTTTAACAATAAGCCAATAGTAGGTATAATTAGTGCCATGTAAAGCAATAGTCTTTCATTCTTAAGTACTTGTCTTAGTGTTCTCATAATTCCCCTTTTCTTAAATTAGTCTATGAACTATTTTTATCAATTGTTCTCGCTACTCGAACAGTAATAAACGCCAATCAAGTTCCAATAATTTTCAGTTAAGTAGTGATCTCTAGTGTGATACTAAAAAATCCTTAATTAATGCAAAAACCTCTCTTACGTTATTTTTCACAACAATACTCGCAATATTTGGTGCTGATTTTCCCTCAACTTGCATGCCAAGTCTTTTAAATAACATCTTTGCCCTATAGACATGAAAGTCAGTTGTAACAAACGCTAACTTATCGTAGCTTAACTGGTTTTTCTTAATGAGTTCTAATGAATAGGTGATGTTCTCAAATGTTGAGGTCGACTTGTCTTCTAATAGGATTCGATTTTTATCCACCCCTAGTTTCACCAAGTAGTCTTTCATGGCTTGGGCTTCACTCACTAGTTCATCCGGTCCTTGTCCACCTGATACGATGATCGTCATATGATCATTCTGTCTGATGATCTCAAACGCCGTCTTGAGTCTAAGCGCTAATTGAGGCGATACCCGATCTCCCCAAAGTCCAGCTCCTAAAACAATAAGAATATCTGTATTTGAAAGGTCCTCAATCTCAGAAGTCTTCTCTGAATGTATTAAAGGGTATGTAGATGATATGATGAATATCACGAAGATGATTACTCCTGCAATTAGCCTTATGCTTATTTTTTTATATGTTGAATTTCTCATAATTTCTCCACTTCCATTTAGAAAACTTTACCTTATGTCCTTTCTATTCTACTAAAAAAAACAGGAAAAAAAAGGATTTAAGAAAAATGTAATATGAATATATCATTACATCCAATCAAGATTTGTGGTTCTTTTCATCCGTATTGATTATTATAAAATGAGTCGACTAGATCAAAAAGGGGGCATCTTAATGACAAGCGATAAAACCGTTGCAAAACTGATACGAGAATTCAAACTGGATGTCTCTACGATTTCACCAGTACCTGAATCCTTTAGCTCAACAGTTCATATGCTTGAACTTGCCAGTGGTCAAAAGGTCATTCTTAAAATTCCCTACAGCAAATCTAAATTACATCGAGAAAAGCCCATTTTAGAATCTTTGCAAGGCAAGTTGCCCGTTCCAAAGCTCCTCAATTTTTGGGAGGGTGATGAGGACATCACAGGGGCTTTACTCCTGTCTTACATCGATGGAGAACCCATTGTTGGTCCAGTTTCTGAACACTTGGCCTATGACATGGGTAGACTCCTTGCCGAAATGCATCAAATCCCCATGAAGGATTTTGAACTGGTTGAAGGGGTCCACTTAAACTGGTGGGACTCTGTTAAAACCAGGTTTTACGAGTGGTATTCGGAGTGTGAAGGGCATCTTGATGACAACTTTTTAAAGAGGTGTGCCAGTAGGTTCGAGGAAATGTTTATAAACCTGCCACCAGCGGATGGTCCTGCCATGATTCACTTTGATTATCGCCCGGGTAACATCCTAGTTAAAGATAAAAAAATTGTAGGCTTGATTGATTTTGAAAGTTCCAGAGGCGGTTCACGTGATATTGATTTTACTAAAGTGAAGGTTTATATGTGGGATCTTTATAAGGGAACAAAGGAATCCTTTATAAGTGGTTACACGAGTATACGAGCGCTTCCTGATATAAGCAACACTCTTGACTTTTACTTGTTCTTCAATGGTTTTGGTGGCCTTGCTTGGTGTATTAGAAGAAATAAGACAGATGACGAGTTTTTTACTGAGAATTACGAGCAAGTCTGTCAGTATTTATAGTTTATAAATAAAAGCAGACCTCAGTGCCTGGGAAACCTCCGAAAAACTAGCAATTATTTTCAGTAATGAAATATTGAATACTCCACTTGCATATCAAAAGTATTTTTACTCTCTGAACACAAAATCATACCGATTACATACATATTTCGATCATTTACGATGATTCAATAAGTAATTATGAAGGTCGATATTTCTATCTTTCACATTTTTTAAAAATCAAGAGTTTTTTGGAGGCTTCACCGTCACCCATGCATTTCTAGATAATCCAAATCTAATTGTATCACACACAGTTAATCTAACGACTACTCCGACATAAATCAGAAGTTTCAAGGAATACATCATTCCATATCTAACATCCATTTATACCTATTCAATATTATACTGGACTTCCTACTAAAGAATTTCAGTCTGATAATGAAGATGCCGATGTCAGTTTTGTAAATAAAGAAAAAGAAAAACACATCCTCGAATTCGAAGATGTGCCAGTAAGAACCGCCATGCTCCTTGAAAACTTTTTTAAGTTAAATACCTTTATGCTAAATGAAGAATGGCCAAGCTATTCTTCATTTTTTTTATAATATTCACATATTTTGAATCTTCATTTAAAATATGATTAGTAATCCAAGTATCTAAATACGCTTTTAAATCCTTCACGTCTATTTTTACAAGCTCTATATCGCTCCATTCTAGTATTTTTTGTGCAAAAATTTTGATGTTTCTTTTTATGAGGTTCTAATCCCTCTACTTTAACTACCTACATCATATATTCTTCTGTACTGAAGTGATAGTTAGTATAATCTACTAATTCATTGATAATATTTCCTAACTCGATCAGGTTACTTGTTTTCATAACATCATCCAATTTATCTATCAGTTTCATTTATGTTTAATAGTCTTAAACCTCGCCATGCTCCTAAGGTCAGCATAACTAGGCTAAGGGGAATAGCCCATCTTGCAAAGGCGAGAAAAGATGTGGCTACACCACCAAAAATACTAACCCATACAATCACAAATGTGGGGGCACAACAGGCAAAACCAGAAAGAAATGCAGGTAAAAGAGCCATTATTCTTCCCCCTTTTGATTTTAGATTGCAAATTTTGGGCATTTTAATACTGGTTATTAAGAGGGATATGTTCAAAAATGCTAAAACAATAAGCAGACAGGTTAATAAGATATTCATGAATGAAAAGTCAAAAGTGATACCTAGTCCACTATAAAGACGGATTGTAGGTTCCCATAAAAAGGGGGCTCTCGTCTTAAAGGTCATATTGCTCCAATTGGGTATAGTTATTATTGAAAACTCATGAGCTTCAAACCTCATGTAGCCTATGGCAGCATAATAAAAAACACCATATGCTAAACCAGCTAAAATAGATTGATAAAGTATTTTTTTTTCTCTTAACAGAAAGTTTAGATACGTTTTGATTAATGTCATCTAATCACCTCTGTCTGTGGATAAAAGGCATACCATGCAAACCACATCACTTCAAAATACTGAGGACTTTGGAGATTTTCATGGTTTCCTATGGCTTGGCCAAGCGGGGTCCATTCTAATCCTGATTTACTCCTTATAAGGTCATCTTCAAAGTTTAATGCCTCCCCTTGAGGAGTAACATACAATCTCACTGCACCTATGCGGTCATCATACAAAGCTGAAAAGTCAGTCCCTTCAAACTCAAAAGTAAAGGGGGTGTCTTTTTGTGCTTTAACAGGGTTAAGTGCTAAGTAAGATTCCTTGTGTTTTAGTCCAATAATACTTGCCTTTGCCTTAAATGTATTGTTATGGTCTTGGTTCATAACTGGAAAAATGACGCCTTCATTATAGTAGTAGTTATTACTTTTTATATCATTATACGATCCATATGGATCAGTCTTATAATCCCTAAGAAAGCCTGTCTCATCTGTGAGTACTAAGGCATTTGGATATGCGACTTTTACATGCTGCCAATCAGACCAAAAGGTTGGTTGTGATATGAGTACATAACCTTTTAGGTCTCCTGTGAGTCCAACACCATCAATTTGAGAGATATAGGCATTGGTTGCACGGTCATACATAAGCAAATTACTGTTAATGAGACTGCCACTAGTACCAAAACTAGTGTCATATTCACTTGGATAGTCATAGGCAATGACTGAACCTGTTAAAGGACAGTAAGTAAGAGCAACTGGATTTTCTAATGATTTGAGGTTTACAATTTCATGCCACACTAATATGCGTTGTGGGAACAGGTAGACTTCCTCATTTGTTTCATAGATAAAAATTCTATCATAGTCATTGAGCCATTTATTTGCTTCATCAACTGATTCATAAAGACCTTCTTCTATTGGAGGAATCCCATCAGGTGGGGGACCGCCGCTTTGAATGTTGTCAATGAGTGTTTGCCTGAATTCATCATCACTTGCTTTTAAGGGTTCATCAGTAGAGCTCCCAATGCTCAAATCATCGGCCTTATTTTGACCGGACTTTTGCGGGCTACACCCCATGATAAAAATAAGAAGAATGATGATAAACCATAACTTTTTCATAAGATCACTTATTTTATATATACCCAATTGATTATAGTTTTCAAACAAATAAAACCTCTCCTAAAAATAGTAACTTGTGTTGTTCATCAATTACCAATATACCAAGTTCATATTCACTTGACCATTTAGGCATATTATTCCCCATCCTTTGCGATTTTTTTAAATTGTTTTTGTTGCATTTGTTTTCTAAATAGCACCCTTAAAATTTTATCGCGATTCGACGTTGATAAATTAAGAAAACGTGCAATAAAAGTAGTTTGGACTCCAAAATTGTAATATTTCGCTATTTTTATATCAAGGCTCAAATAAAATTTTGTGTCATCCACTTCAAGTTCTAAATGGAGATAATGGTGCCGCTCACCGAGTAGCTGTATAACGGTGCCGTAGAGAAATGAGTGACACTGACATACGGCATGTGGGTGAACGGCACGAGTTGTTTTACAATGAATGAAAAGAAAATAAGCCAAAAATGTTCGGTATCAGGAAGTACTTGGGATAAGATTGATTTCTTAGACTGGGCAACGAATAACAAGGTACAGGGTGAACCCTACAATATCGATATGATGAAGTTCCTGAAGCAACTCAAAAAAAGTATTCAAGGCAGATTTGGAAAACAATATGGAGGATATATCTTTTTCAAGTCAATTGTTTGGGATATGGTCTTTAATAGACCTAAATGGAGACCTGAAATGTTCAACTTGGATAATTCAGAGAGAACAAAGTTCTATAAAGCGAAATTTAAGGAGTTTATGCCTTTTATCATACTTTTTAATAACTTACAGAATAAAATGACTGCGATTGAAGCAGACAGATTCATTGCTGCTCAGATGATGCCATTGACTTTGGATATGATGAAGTCACGGTTTCATCCTGTTAAAGAAATCGACAATGTTGAAGTATGGCTAAAACAAGCTAGGGATTATTTAGGAGATGAAGTTGAGAAAAACAAAGGGTTTGAGGGCAAAATATATTTAGCAAAAGATAAAAGTGAAATGAGGTTTCATGTAACGAGATGCTCGAACATGGAGATTCTTCGTAATTATGGATTGAAGTTTTCAGCAGCCGCTTTATGTATGGCGGATCACATCACCTATCATACAGTATTCCCAAATCTGATATTCAAAAGATGTCACAGTATAAGTGTAGGAAATGAATACTGCGATCATGAATTCCGTATTAGAACAACAGAAGACCCTATTATGGACGAGAAGAATTATGGTGATTGTTATACAGTTGAAGGAATACGTGAATTAGTACGCGAATGGGAAGAGAAAGCTAAAATCATTCACTTTGGCAGCAAAGAGAAGTGGGATGAATATGCCATGAAGTATTTCGGTGAAACTAAATGAAATGCTTATAGGTTGAGTCTTGGCAGATAAAAGGGATATAGTGATATGCGTTTCATCTTAAGCATACCTCAACTACCACTTTTAAAGTGGTAGTTGAGGCAAATGTAACAACTCATATTCCGCCGAATCGATTATCGTTTAGTTTAGAAACATCCACCGAGTGACCAAGTAGCGACTCAAGGTAAATCGTTTCAAAATACTCGTCTAGGCGAGACAGAGGATGATGTTGGATGTTCACGTTGACCTTAGTGGACAATCATGTACAGAACATACCCTAATAAAGATCGAAGCTGGAATGCCTTGGTTAAAGAATGACTATCTTTTATGAATTTGCTCAATCATTAGTGAGGATCTCTATGATCCCAGTCTCACCGTTCACCCTTACTCGTTGACCATCCTTTAAGACAGCTGTTGCGGATGGAATACCTACGACTGCTGGAATACCGTATTCTCTAGCAACAATACCCCCATGACTCATTGGTCCACCGTATTCCATAATAATGGCACCCGCTGCTGCAAATAAGGGGGTCCAAGCTGGATTGGTACTCTCTGTCACAAGAATCTCACCTTCTTTTAGGGCGGTAGTCTTTGGATCGAAAACAACGCGTATCGTGCCCTCATAAGAACCTGGAGATAGCGCCATACCTTTTAAGACATCAGCATTAGGGTCGATTACCGTTGATGTATAGTATGTTGCACCGTTGCTGAGCACCATACGCGGAATAGATGTTCGTTTCATTTCTTTTTCATAGATTTCCTTATGCTCAGCGACCAAAGCTTTTAAATCCTGACCACTGTAAATCTCTTCTGAATAAAGAAAGAAAACATCTGTTGCCTTATCTAAGCTACCGCTTTTAACAAGATGATGACCTACATCGAACAAGGCTTTTCTACCCAGTTCAAGAAATCTAACAATATCTGACTTAGGGTATTCCCTCATGGCAACACCGTAACGATAATTGACCATTATTTTTTTCATTTTTTTAGCTAAACTGGTTTTCCCCATCGAAATCAAGTCATTGCAGATGTCTTCAATCATATGTTCTGCTTGCTTTCGCTTAGACTCATAATCTTCTAAGTTTCTTACATACATTTGATCAACCATATAACTCTTTACTAAACCGAGCAAATAACTCGGATCTTCCCGCCACCTTTCGGTTCCCAGATCTAACTCGATATTGGCCCGGTGTCCATATGTCTCAAGTATCTTTTGAAATTCTACATGTTCAACACTTGGTTCAAGCCCCTTTTCATCCAAGACTTCAGCATACTTGTTCAGGTCCACCATCATGGTCTGTGTGATACATCCTGGAAGGGACTGAACCAATTTCTCCGGTTGATACTTGTCTGGCAGGTGTTTCTTAAGCACCTTTTCTATCTTAATCAGATTATTCACATCCAAACAGTACATTGCCATCGTTTGTGATAACTTGAAGGCTTCAACCAAGACCTCTTTGGCAAAGCTCACTCGCTCTTCATCCGTTCTTAGTTCATCAAAAATCTTCTTTTGTACCGCAAAGGCTTTATCACCAAGCGCTCGTATTGCAGCATAGCGTTCAGCATTAGGAATTTTTTTAATCTCGCGCAACTTCCCTGTCAAACCAATACTATATTTTATGATCCCCAAAGGCAATCTGAATCGGTACCCCTGTCCTTTAAAGCGGTTTCCGTATTTCTCAATCACGCTGTTCATGACTCCTTTAAGGGGCAAATCGTTGCCTGAGAATGAATTAGCAAACTGCTTGGCTATAAACTTACTCGACATCAGGTAAGTTATATCCACATACATCCTGTAGGCATTATGTTTCACGAAACTGTTGGTCAAAAGGTTTTTCTTTCGCGCGGTTATGACATTGATGATTGTTGGAAACATAGTGCTCATTATACTAAAACCAAGCGGTGTAAAAGGTTCTTTCATTCCAAGCATCACAGTTCCTGTATTTAAATAAGCTCTAAACTTGTCATCCCTTTCAAAGGCATCCATCGGAAACAAGGTTGTGATGTCCCGTGACTGAAGCAAGAATAACTTACAGCTTGTATCAAAAGCAAATTCAATATCCTGGGGCTTTCCAAAAAATGCTTCCGTTTTTCCACAGACTTCAAGCAATTTTTTAAGCATAGAGCCATCCAAAGAATTTTCTTTTAAGGTTGATTCTATGATTTCTCCACTGCTCTTATCTACAAGATAGTGATCCGGTGTTACCTGACCACTCACAATCGCTTCTCCAAGACCAAAGGCTGTGTTTAAGACCAACTCGTCTCTCACACCACTCACCGGATTCGAGGTGAAGGCAATCCCTGATACATGTGAATTAACCATCTCTTGAACAACCACCGCATGGGAATAGCCTTCAGTAATTTTGTTCTTCAAACGATACTCTATGGCTCTTTCATTATTGAGTGAATCCCAGCACCCGCGAATCCTCTCTTTTAAGTCATCCCTAGTTACTTCTAGATAGGTGGAGTACTGACCCGCGAAACTAAGACCAGGCAAGTCCTCAACCGTTGAACTACTTCTAACCGCAACTAGTCCACTCTCCATTTTGTCAAAGGCTTTGTATACCTCTTCCATCAAGGTCTCATCTACTGACTCCAATGAACCATAAGTATCATATGCCGTTGAAAGAATCACAAATCCATTGGGAACTTGCATGCCTTGATTAAACATTTTCGCTAAGTTATAACCCTTACCACCGACTAGTTCAAAATCAGCTTCTGTAATGTCCTTAAACCATTTAATCATTTATAACATCCCCTCTCTTACAATCTTTTTCATTGACTGTAAATAAGCATCTCCCATCTCAACTAAACGAATCCTTCCACTCTCAATGCCTAGCTGACTGTTGATCAGCTCTTCGTCAAACTTGAGCATATCATAAAATTCATCTTCATTATCTTTGACGCCAGTAAAGATGCGCCTAGACATCTGGTGAAATTTTATTACTTCCCTACTCCATAGGGCGCCCAACTGTTTAGGGTATTGAACTTGAAATTCACCGCTCTCTATTCCTTGCTTAATCAAGTGATGATAGAAATCAGCTGTTTGCTCTTCAAATGCTTCCGCCATTCGTTTTAACAAAACATGATTGCCCTTGAATGTATAGAGCTTTTTAAGCTTATTCCAGTCTTTTGCCGATTCCTTCTTTGCTTCGTTCAACCGATAAAAGGATTCGCTCAACTTTGCCACCGCAGTAGTTGAGTCGTCATCTAAAACTTCCTTGTAATAAAGCACTATTTCTTCTATTGATGCAAAGATGATCTTTTCGAGAATCTCATCTTTTGACTTGAAGTGATGGTAAAATCCACCTTTGGATGCACCCGCACCTTTGATAATATCTGCTATGGTCGTCTTGTCATATCCCTTTGTTGCGAATAAGTCATAAGCCACCTCAACTATTTTGTCCTTTAATTCCATAATGATGCCTCCTAACAATCGACAACAGACCGACCGTCGGTTTGTTCTAATTTAATCTTATCCCTAATTGCATGAACTGTCAAGTTTAACAAATTCATTTTAAGTCTATTACATGAGGAAACTGCATAATTACATTCAAAAAGAAGATCAAACTATATCTAGTAGAGTAGTGTCTTTAGCATATCAATATCTATTATGCAATATCCCTTGTGATCTATTGTGAAATTTCCTCACTTATTAGCCATACGCTTATGATATCTTGGAAGAATAATGAATTTAGCGAATATTGGTAGTAACAAATTAAACATAAAACCAATAACCATATAGATATTTAGGTAGGGATTTGTTATCGTTCCACTTTTGCCTAATAGATTAATCATGACAATTGCATAAGGTGTATGCAAAAGAAAAGAGGATCTAATTCCTGGATTAATGATCATTTTCCCCTTTATTCCCATAGCTAAATGCGAGAGCGCTTGAAAAATTAAAAAATACGGAATCCAAGCAGCAAAGCCTAAATTCAAAAAACCAAGTCCAGAAAACACTGGAATCACAAGCCAAATATAAATCATATTTATCCAAAATACAACTTCTCTATCAATTGGAAGCACTTTATCATTTGATTTGACACCTAGTAAGTTTTCATTAAAAAACGCTGTGAATCCACCCGGAAGAATATATTCCTCAATTTCATGTATTAAATACATTGGAAAGGCTAGCAGAAGCATAAATTCGATCAACTCAAGTTTTGAATATAGTGGTAATAAAGTTGCAAGTACATAAAGCAAAACTACTATCGCAGTTTTTTGCCAATTATCTTTTAACCATTCAATATAACTCTTGCCCATAACAACCTCCATTATCTACAGATATAAAAGTCACTTGCTTGAAATCACACACTGTGATATACACTTATTATAATCTACCACGTTAAAAATGAATCAACAATATTGCTTAAATTGTCTATGCACTTATGAGGATAAGGAGAATTATCCACTGGATACGAAATGATATGAAAGTTTCATTATCTGAAATCAGCGGACTTATGCAAAACTTTGAAATGGAGATAATGGTGCCGCTCACCGAGTAGCTGTATAACGGTGCCGTAGAGAAATGAGTGACACTGACATACGGCATGTGGGTGAACGGCACGAGTTGTTTTATGATTCGGAGCCAGCTGAATGTTCCTGTCGATACAGGAGTCGTTTACTTAGCCCAGAAAGAAGTTCTAGTGGATCCTGTGGATCTAACCAAATACGATGAAAAATACGGAATGGTGGTGCAATGATGAAACAACCGAATGTGAATAAAGATAAAATTGCATTCTATGCAAAGCAGCTAAGAATGCCGACTCTTAATAGATACCAAGATGTCATACGACAGATGGACAAGCATGAAAGCTATGATGACTTCTTGATCGAGCTATTGAAAAATGAAACTGAATCAAGGTCGGAAAACAGGCGTAAACGCCGGCTTAAAGCAGCGAGCTTCCCTTTTCACAAGACCTTTGATGAAATGGATCTGAAGCGCTATGAGCACGTGTCAGAGGCTACTCTACGAGAGCTAGCGACATGTGACTTTATCAGCAAGGGACAGAATATTGTTATGATCGGCAATACTGGCCGTGGCAAAACCCATTATTCAATCGCGCTTGGTATCAATGCTTGTCTACAAGGATTCAACGTCAAGTTTTACACAGCAGCTAACCTGTCAAATGAACTCATAGACGCAGCTGAATACAAAAGATTAATCAAACTTGAAAAACAACTTTCTAAGGTGGACCTACTCATCATTGATGAAGCATCCTACATTACTTTTAGTCGGCACCAATCGGAACTGCTCTTTAAAGTCATTGCCGATAGAGCTGAGAAGAAAAGTGTCATAATATCAACGAATCTGAAATTCTCAGATTGGACTGAGCTGTTTGAGAATGAAACAATGGTAGCAGCATTGATTGACAGGTTGACCTTTAGGTCACATGTGTTAAACATGAATGGAACCTCTTATAGAAGAGAGCATTCGGCACCTCAAATCGAGGAGGTGAACAATCATGTATAAACCACAAGCACCGGATATCGAGTTGGAAACTTGCCTTGAGCAGCTGAAAGCGGCCTACTCAGAAGTCAAAGGTGACAATGAACGTTTGCAGTCTTATGCAGATCTTCTTCAGGCAATACTCGAATACCATAAGATTGATTATCCGGCTTTCGAGTCTCCAGAAGAACAGAACTTTTAGTTTATTATTAGGGAAATCTCAGTAATGACTTTTCCCTAATTTTATACAGTCAGTGGTAAACAAATTCGTGAGCGTTATCAGATTAATGGTAAACGAATTGATGATCACTAGTGGTAAAGAAATTCATGAGCGAGTGGTAAACTTTTTCATTGACATTCACAATAATGCAAACTTGTAAATTTCTAGAATATTAAAAACTCAAAGAAAAAGATAGTAATTATTTAATACAGTCTAAATATACTTTGGATTTTTAGAAGATTCAAATACCAAACTTCTATTATAACTAAGTTTTATAGTAATACCATTTTAACAACAATTTCCTACTTATTCAATTGCCGTTACTTATAATACGTTACCATAACGGGTTAAAGTGAATTTAATATAAATCACCATATCAGAAGAAACCGGACGAATTCAATTCGTCCGGTTTCTGTTTTTCAATAAATATTTTGTCAATCTGCCTCGGCCAATCTGAGCTACTAAGTTCAGATCTCTCAAGCGACTTAATAGATCAAAGGTTTGAGATTTCTTAAGCCCAAGTTCTTCTTCAATAGTGGCTCGACTTAAAGCATCACCCATTTCAAGAAGTTTATAAATCAACCGTTCTTTTTCATTCAGCTTATATGCTTCCCGCTCTACCGGTTGATATGTATTTGCTTCCGGTTGATTTGTTTTTGGCAGTATTACAACAATACAATTTTCAAGAATTTCAAACTTTGGATTTACAGCATAGTCCCGATAATGTTCCTTAATTCTTCGAACACCTTTCGCTAACTTCTCAATTTTTTTTAACGCAAAAATATATCTGCTAAAACTTGATTCCTAATAAACGACACATGAGGTTATTATACACCTCGTAAATCCATTTTTTACACACAATTTCTTAAGCTATTCCACTTGAATTGTTGCTTCGGACGTCCTATTTTCCCATATCTATAATCGGCTCTTACAACATCATACTCTAATAGATGCTTTAAATATCTATGAACTGTTTGATATGCAAGTCCTGTATTCTCAGATATTTCTTCAATAGTATACTCATTTTCATTATTCTTCATGAATTCAATAATTATATCAAGCGTATTTATATTTATTCCCTTAGTATAATCCCTATATTGAGCTGTATTTTCTGATTTAGAGGAATCAGCATTATCACTCTTTTTTTTAAGTGATGAAAATTTGAGATGCACCGATATCCGAGATATCAGATCTGGTGCTTTTATAGGCTTTAGTGCAAAATCATTAGCTCCATTGGATATGAATAAATCTGCTACCTGTTGCTTTTCATCAACCGTCAAAACAATAATTGGCACGTCCGGATCTTTTTCGCGAATCATTTTTACACCTTCAAGTCCATTAATTTTGGGCATGTGATAATCTATAAGTATTAAATCTATCTCCTCATTCATCAGAATTTCAAGCCCCTCTTTTACCAAAGATGCCGTTTTGGGTTCCCATCCTTTAAAATCACAGATCTGACTCAGAGCATATCTAATATCAGCATTATCATCTATAATTAATATTCTCTTCATTCCCAACCTCCCATTCGACTCTTGGTATCTTAATCCATGTTGTTGTACCCTGGTCAACAATCGATCTCATCTCAATTAAGCCATCATGACGTTCAACAACATTTTTTATATAGGTAAGACCTAAACCAAAAGAATCCTTTGTACTAAATCCCTTTTCCCATATCTGGCTGATTAAGTCCGGTTCAATGCCAGTACCGTTGTCTTCAATTTCTATTATTATATCCTGCCCAATAGAGTGAATACGAATATCCACACGTCCACGATGAGGAGGAAGTGCAGCTATACTGTTTGTTACAACATTTATTATCATTCTTGAGAATCTTACTCGGTTGACCGATATATATGCATCTTTGCATTTACACTTGAAGCAAACCGATTCATTGCCTTCCAAAGACGATATTTGAGACATAATACCTAACAACAATTCCTCTACAAGGATAACTTTCCTTTTATTTTCATTGAGTATCTCTGATATCATAATATTTAACTGCTCGACTGATTCTGATACCCTGCTCATGTATTCTTTTACTTTCGGATTAACTGTAATCATTTCAGAAACCGATACTAAAGCTTGAATAGAAGTCAATGGGCTCTTCAAGTCGTGAACAAGGTATTGTTGCTCCTCGTAAGTCCTGGCCTTAAGCCCTTGGATTCGTGCTTCTACAAGCTGCATTTCCATTTTCTTTTGTGTTTCAGCGGCATCTAATATTCTATTTTGGTCCATGAGAATCTTTAAAATCATAAGTGCATTGCTCGTAAATATAACAAAGAACACCAATGCCGAAAAAGTGAGTACCCCTGTTGAATCAGTAACTTCAGCGATTGACTTTACATCCGCCGAAACCTCACCATGCCCAAATCCGTACTTCGATAAAAATGGTACAATGTCAAGCCACTGAAATCCCATCAGCAGCAAAGCAAGAAAAATTGATTTTGATAACAGTTTTACGTGCTTTAGCTCTGTTTTAACAAACAAAAACATTACACACAGCATCATATAAGCCGGCATTCCAAAACTGTATTTGACATGGTATAACATATTTATCATTGCATAAATCACAGGTATACACAGAAATGAAACCATAGTAAATAGCGTTCTGTACAAGTTATCAACCAGATTCGTATGTCCCTCATCTATACATACAAATACAGCCATATATATGGGGAGAGCTCTAATTGAGTTCATCAAAACCAGCTTAAATGCTGCTAAAATAAGTAAACCTTGTTGCATGCTACCAACACCTATATATAGGTCTGAATATATCTTAAGACTGCTTACATTGATTACTCGTGGCAGCCCCAATGACACTGCTATCAAGATCATAACCCATGCCATTTTTAGATAGTATACAGTCACGAATTTTTTTGCTTTTTTCCTTACGCTGCAAATATCCATCTCTAATCACCACCATTAAGAATAGCAATATCCCCGCACAAACAGATACGCCATAGTAAATCCGGCCCACAAACACATCACCTTCCCCAGGCTTGGCAATAATATCGGGTTCAATTGGAAGCTGATACTTTACTGCTATGTCAACTACATTCAACATTTGAATAACAGGCTTGTCCAGTCCAAGAAATCGACCAATGAGTCCATCTTCACGATAATTCAATTTCTGCGTCGGCAGAATTAAGCCATAATCCCATGTATACCCAATATCAGAATGAAACTGAGATACTAAATTTCCTCCCACATTGATCAGAACCTTTGCATCTTTCATTAAGTTCATCCGTTTGTCTAAATTGGTATTTATGTTAGGTTCATTGTAAATGGTGTATCCGTACCTCGCCAATCGCTCTTCAATATTCAGGAGTATTTCAGGATCCATGTTGAGGCCTATATCTCCATCGCCTCCAGGTGAAACCAATATCGATCGTACAGAAATCAAACCCGCTTCATAAACTTGATGCTCCATATCTTGATATGTTTGTTTAGGATCATTCGCACCGTATGTCGATGATCCAATGGATGATATTATTACCGGAATACATCCCAACTCTTCGACCGCCACAATGGCAGCAAAATTTAATGCCGGAAACGAACCCGAAAGATTTATTGCTACCTCGTCTCCACGCTTCAAACCGCAAGCTAAAAGCATGTCCATAATAACTGCTGAAAAGTTTGGGTTTATTGAGGTTTTCTTTGATTTTATGCTCCCTAAAGTCGTTGTAATACCGCTGTAATCTTTTCCAATTAAGTCATGGGTGTGCAAGTATTCTCTCTCTTTTCCCGCAATGTTCATGAAAATACTCAGTGTTCTTTCACTCGCTCGAAGTTTTTCATCATAGTATGGATACTCCCCAATCTTTGATGTGCTAATAGCCAATACAAATGTGAAGAGCGCCGCCAACAAAATCAAGATGTTTCTATCACGCAGTCTATTCAAAAGATCACCTTTCCTTGAAACAAGAGAAGTACCAAGTAGAGTACAGAAGTGAGACTTCCGGTGTGTAACAGCGTTATCCAAATGCCCTGCTTTTTCATCTCATGCGCCATCAGACCTGGTATAATCATGCCGATTGATGTCAACAGAATAGTGCCATCAAATACATAAGCCAAAACAGAAGAAATAATCGTTCTTAAAACAAATGCTATAAGAATCGCAGCCACAAATTGACGTTTCCCATATAAAAATAATTTATCCCCAATATAACCAAGTATTAACGCTGTAGCAATGGCAATGATCAGAGTGTAAAAAATTTTATGTGGCTGATCTATAAAAAGAGCTAGGTACCCTGGTGTAATAATCCCGCTTGGTGATATACCAATCCATTCATCATACAATAAGCTCACCACAATACTAAAAGTTAAAAATGACTCAAGCATGTAACTCCTCCATCATTTTCTCTGCAAAACCCTTCAAATTTCCTATTCCAACGACCAGCCACTCATCATATTCAATGTCATCAATGTTATCAACACATACAATCATACCTTCGTACCCGTTTTGAACCAGTTTCCTTCGATTATACGATTTCATTGATCCGCTCAGATAAATGCGCTCAGGATTCAGACACACCAACCATGACAAGAACATGAGCCTTCTTAATGGACGGTCAATTCGATCATTGAATAGTACAGCTTTTCTCATCGTCTCATATTTTTTGACAAGCTTTTGGTAAAACAGTTGTGTTGAATCCAAGTCATTGATGGCAAACCCATATGCAACAACACCTGAACCCATTTCAATTTCTTTTGAAGAATACACATCGCGTACCCTTTTCGAAATGCCTTTAACGGTGGTAAAAATGTCCCATCCCATTATTTCAGCTACTTGAAGAGCCATAGCACAATTATCCTCATGCTCACTCTCTATCTCCATGATTTGTTTAATACAAGAGTCCAAACCCTTTTCAACAGGAAATTCACGATATTCTTTTCTTACCTTACATACGCTTCCTTTTATTTCAGCTACCTTTATGAAGCGTTCCAAATAGGAGGACTTCTCAACTACAACCACGCTATCCTCAGTTATTGATTGCGCTAAATTTTGGGCTATTTCATCACGATTCATGCCCATGACTTCCATATGATCTAGCCGAACATTGGTAATCAATGTGAGATTAGGCCTGATCATTTCGGAGCTCTTTTTTTGCAAATAAGGATTAACAGCCATACATTCAATAATCAAAATATCTGCATTTTGCTTTGCAGCTAAATATAACATCTTTTTTTGTTCCAGAATGTTTGGCATTTTCCGACGCTGAATACTCACACGCTTACCATCAACCCCTCGATATTCAGGCTTGGTACCTGTAACCTTTGAAAAAGTTTTATACCCTATTTCACGAGATATACCATCCAGCATCCAGACCAAGGTTGACTTTCCTCTTATGCCATTCACGTGTATAACATATGGCAGCCTCTCCCTTACTCTCCTTAAATACCACCCTTCGATTATAAGAAATCCAAAGTATACTAATACCGTGTATGTTGTAATTGTCTTTATCATTTACGTCACTCCCATACTCCATCCAAGTGATAATCGTCATTACTTCTTGGTTTTAAGTGAATCACTAAAAATGAAATCGCGCTACAAGTATTAACGGTCAAACTTCAACAAAATCAGTTTGGTAGGTTAATTCTCAGAACGCAATTAATCCACTACAAGACCTTCAATAACTTTTACAGCTTTAGGAATTGAAGGAACATAAATGACATAAGAGTCATTGGTATTCATGGTCTCTATACTATTTCTTACTTCTTCTTTCTCATTCACTACGATCAGAATATCAGCACTTGAAAGCACTTTTGAAATCAGTTTCGAAGTAAGGTCACCTTTTTTAAATTCGCCTCCTCTAAATACCGATATAAGGGTCAAATCATACTCATTTGCATACAGTAGCATGTCATCAACTCGTTGCAATTCCTCTTCAGGCTTGACCCCTGAAGAACTCAACCCTTTAACGGATGCACCTACCACAGCAATTATGGTCTTTATGTCCAGAAGATTTTCAGCATTCACGTAGGGATCATATCTAAAGTTCACTTTTTCCTTCTCAAAAAGCACTTTTAAGAGTGCAACATCGGCACTCTGTCCAAAAGATGTGAGCACTACTGGTTCCTGTCCAATTATGCCCACACTAACTAAGGTGTTCACTTCAAAACCCTTTTTTTCCAACTCAACTTTTTCCTTTAATGCAAGATGCACATACACCGTCGTAATAAGCATTATGCCACTTAGCAGTAGCATGGTTGCAATTCTTCTTTTTTTCATAATATTCCTCTTTGATTAAAGCTTATTTAATCTTAGGATTCATTTCCTTACATGCTTAAATATTTTATTCAAAATAGGAAAAGCTCCAGTAGTCAATCTATTATATCTGAAACTATTACATATACGCAAGATTAACTACTGGAGTTTTATGTGTGCCAATCAATTTTGAAACTAGACGCTTATTCGCTGTCTTGTTTTTTTAATAACCTAGTGCTTTACCATCACGTCTTGGATCAGCTCCACCCCTAAGAGTTCCGTCTTCTAGCATGATAACAGCATGTACACCACCGTAGTAATCATCCCAATCCAAAGTACGTGTAATTTTATGTCCCATTTCTGCCAATTCGTCCGAAACGGCTTCCGGAATACGTCCCTCCAGCTTAAGCTCCTCGTAGCCATCAAAGAATCTTGGCGCATCAATGGCTTCTTGAACATCCATATCATGGTCAATGACATGGCTGATCACTTGAGCAACAGTTGTAATGATACGTGTTCCACCTGGTGACCCAACTGACATAACAGGTTTGCCGTCCTTTAATACCAACGTCGGGCTCATTGAAGAAAGCGGTCTTTTATTACCATCAATTGAATTGGCCAGACCCGATCCAGTTGCAAAATCACCACACTCACTGTTAAGAAGAATCCCTGTTCCTTTTGCCATTACACCAGATCCACCGTTATTTGACTTTGTAAGAGATACCATATTCCCTTCTTTGTCCATAATGGAGATATGCGATGTATTGGTGCTGTGATAAATATACGGATCACCTGAGGTATAGGATTGAGATACCGAAAGATCAATCTCTTTAGCTCTTTCACTAGCATATTCCTTACTTGTTAAACCTTCTAGTGGGACATCAACAAAGTCTGTATCCGCCATGTATTCACCTCTATCAGAATAAGCTATTTTGAACGCTTCTGATAATAAGTGAATATACTCTGGTGAGTTGACTTCGAGTGCACCAACATCAAAATTCTCTAAAATGTTCAAGATTTCAACAATCGTTGTCCCACCGGATGATGATGGAGGCGAAGATATTATCTCATATCCTCGATAAGATCCAACGATCGGTTCACGAACCTTCACTTCATAGTTTGCAAGGTCTTCAAGGGACATCACGCCGCCATCAGCATTGACCGAATCAACAATAGCCTGAGCAATTTCCCCTGTATAAAATGCGCTTTCGCCTTCGTTGCTGATTCTCTCAAGTGAATGTGCAAGCTTTTCATTGGTATAGATATCGCCAACCTCATACGGCAGCCCATTTTTATAGTATGTTTCAGCAGTCTCAGGCTGATAGCCGTAGTAATCATACCAGTCTCCTGTTGCTTTTTTAAAGAACGGGCCTACTGGGAATCCATCACGAGCCAATTCAATCGCCGGTGCCATGATTGTCTGTCGATCCATTGTACCGTATGTCTCTAAAGCATATAAAAGACCTTTTACTTCACCTGGAACGCCTACAGTATATCCGCCGATATATGTATAGTTCCCACTCTCATCTTTTGGCCAATTCTCAGGTGTAGCTGCCGATGCAGCTGTTTCTCTAAAATCAATGAATTTAGTTTCACCGGTTTCAGCAAATCTAACGGTCATAAAACCACCGCCGCCTATGCCTGAATAGTAGGACTCGACAGCACTGATTCCAAACGCGACTGCCACTGCAGCATCAATGGCATTACCACCTGCCTCAAGAATGTCCGTTCCAATCTTTGACGCAAAATAGTTTGCAGAAGATACCACTCCATTTTCACCATTTCCGTCTCTTTCGCCTCTTTTAAAGTTGCCATCTTTGTCATATGGATACCATACATCCTCCGACACAGAAACTTCATCCACTTGCTCTGTGGATTCCACTTGAGTCTCTTGGGAACTTGCTTCACCCGTCTCAGGTGCTTTTGAACTGGTACAGCCTGTAGCTGAAATCACCAGCGACAAGCTCAAGAGTAACGCAATAATTTTCTTGTGCATTTGATTTCCCCCTTTAAATTAGTTGTTTTGCTCTTTTCTATTCCAAGCGCAGCTTCTACAAAACACCTCTTATGCAGTAGCACGCTGAGAACTCCATTCATAGCGATCTTTCTATGCGCCGATGCACGCTCTACACAAGCATCTTATTCACTCATATCAATGAGAGCTTTACTCAGCTCTACATGTTCTAAAACTCTTAAATCCAATTGGTCAAGACGGTTCGTTTCAATCGTATATGCCGGTATTTTCAACATATCCGAAGCGTATTGATTTAAACTACCCGATACTGGATTGTTTAAGTACGTAAATCCTTTAACTTGAGTAACTTTGCTCCCGACTCGATCAAACAAAGTCACAACATCAAGTAAACTCGCTCCATATTTTCCAACGATTATTGAGTCTTCAATTTGATCAGCGTTACCAATAGAAGGCAAAGCCTCATGTAGATCAATAACTAAATCAACGTCAAACTCAACCATCATCTGTATCACTTCATCAACGACTGGATTCCTGACAGTATTATCAGAAAATAAGCGATTGAGATCCCCTTGTCCAAAGGCGGTTCTTTGATTCAGCAATACAGCCGGCTGATTCACCACCGGAATAACAATCAACGATCCATCCTTCAAGCGCATATCACTCAGTACCTCTGCAGCCCTAATTCCAGCAACTTCATCCCCATGAATGCCTGCTACTATCATTCTGACACGTCCTTCTTTGCTTGCTACAATTATATGGGCCTCAGTTTCGTAGACAGTATCTTTACAGAGTGTAATGATATAATTCTCCTGTTTATTGTCAAGTGCAGAAGATGCAAAATAGAACAAAGTGCAAGTCAGCACGCCTAAAAGGAAATATTTTATAAATGGTCTCATTAGTTTAAGTACGCACCAACACCGTTTTCTACAATGTCATCATAGGCTGGCAAATTCTTTATGATCAAATTTGCTTCATTTTGATCTGAATATGCCTTTGCAACCGATAAAATGCCAACAATCTGTCGTCCTACCCGAACTTCTAGCGGATGACCCAAACTATCAAACGGTACGTACAGTCTCCCTGCTTTAAATGCTTTTTCGTAAAACTTGTCCTTGCCTGTTAGAATCAACTCTTCGTTTGTTTTCCCACGTAGCCGACCCTGAGATGGATTTGCAGTCTCCATCAACATTGCTAACGTCTCAGTAGCATCGCCTAGTTCCCTATGGGAGAGGCCTCTTAAATTAACAGGCGAAGGTTCAATTCCCATATTAATACCTTGTAATTGAAGGTCAATTATGGCCATGGATGAAATGTTCATCGCCTTCTCATGGGAAACCAAGGCATTAATGACTGGATATTCTGGTGATGCTTCATGTAAATCCATTTCCATTGTAATCTTTTCTGTTCTTATCAATTCGGCGATACCAAAACAAATTTGCTCAGTGAAACTTCCGTTCTTATCTCCTGGATATCCTCTGTTCAAATTTCTAGTTTCACTCCCAGACAGCTTCTGGCCTGATGAATGAACATACACATCGGGATCAGGCCACTGATGGATTGGATTCGTTGCTCTAGATCCAAAAGTAAACCGTCGTATCCCCGACTCTGTTGCTATTTCAAAAAATTGGGGTGCACCTTCTTGAGGGTCATTATGAGTAAACGCACTATTGTTGGCTCTTGGAATGACATAAAGCGTTCCTTCCTCAATCTGTGCATTTTCAATCAACGTGACTGCAGTTAAATAACCGCTTGGCTCATTGGCGTGGGTTCCACCAAGCACAAGCATACTTGCACCATCCTTGGCTCCCTTCATTACATAAACTTCTGTATCGCCGGCTGTTCCTTTAATACTGGGATTATAGTCGCTAAGCATCCGGATTTCTGTTACACCATCACCTTGAACTATAAGATCCTTTTCCCACATTTCTTTGAATGCTTTCCCTGTAAAAAATGTACAAACAAGTACACTCAGCAGTAGTATAGAGGCTGTAATCTTATTTCCCTTCATTAAATCGAATCCTTCCTCACCATTATTTGATCATTAAACCTCTAAGAATCAACGGAATTAGTACAATGGCATTGTTCGCCTGCTTTTTAAAATCCACTTCTTCATAAAGACAATGCACTGTTAAGACCGAAATCAGTAAAATTATTATCCTGTATATCAAAGTCATTGGTCAAAACCTCCTATGGCATAATGGACGCAATTTGGTTCGCACCCAATAAAGCAATCATTCCCCATGCAATTGTAACGAGAGCTGGAATTTTGCATTTCTTAAGAACTTCAAAGTAATTCTCAACGCCACAAATCTTAGCAGCAAATATGCCTGCAAGTGCTGTCGGAGGCATCAAATCTCCTAATGAAGCAATCAAGGATAAGGCCGATCCAGTTACAATTTGATCGTTGTTTATAAGAGCTAATAAAAACGGAACACACAAGACAGATGCTGCACCATAAGAGGATATCGCACCGAACAAAGGAACGGTAACCGCAATTGCCAAGTACAGCATGATTGGCGGAACACTGAGGCAAGTAGCAACGATATAGCCACGGACACCCGTTAAAGTCATTACTTGAACAAGCATACCGACTCCCATAAGAATACCCATAACAGGCAATGAATCTTTGACGCCCTCCTTGGCAGTTTCATATAATTTAAAACGTTCGCCAGAAAAACTGGCTACTGCAGCTCCGATCAGAAAAATTAAGGGCATCCCCAAATTAGGTATAAGTTTAGGAAAAGCGCGTGAACCTATCAGCAAAAGTAAAACCAAAGCAATTGGAAAAAAAATCTTGATACCATGCTTTTCCTTAACACTGTGGTTTAGTTTTTTACTTATCATTTCATAATCTAGATCTTTTGAGTGAGTGTAGCCTAAGAAGAGAACACTAAAAATCGCCAATGGCACCGTTAATATCAAAAGCGGAATTGTGAATCCCACATAGGGCATATCAATGCCTCCGCCGATTATCATTGCAGGCACGTTAATCGGTGGAGCAATCATACCCATTAGCCCTCCGATCGCTATTATCGCAGCAGTTTCCTCCTTCGGAATACCCATCAAAATCAGTATCGGATAAACAATGGCACCTGCACTAATTACAGCAGCTGTTGAAGATCCGGTAATCATCCCTGGGAACATCACAATAAACATGAGCATAATCAGCAATATCGCTGGTTTCTTATGAAATTTATCAACAAATATCACGTTCATAACATCCAATGCGCCTGATCGTTGAACATACTTCATAAAAATCATTGCTGAAGTAATAACCAAAATGGTATCAATGTATCCAAAAGTTCCTTCTACCAATTGACTGATAGGAATACCATTACCCGATATAATGGTTGTGATAACCGCTGCCAGTACCATGCCAATGCTAACCGGTGTTTTAAATACAAAGCAACTTATAAAAAATGTCCCAACCATTACAATAAAAAGTATTAGTTCGATGCTCATAGCAACCTCCTCATTTAAAATTATTCAGAAATCCCTTAATCTTATTTAAAAGCTTCTATTATAGGGGCACCTACAGCTGCTATATTTTCACTCAGAACAAGTGGAATGCCATTTTCCAAGGCTATTTCAGTAAAGTAGCCATCATCATCGCCACCTTCAACTACAATCATATAATCTGCATTTGGTGCAACTACATTTGCAAACGAATCCGAAAGTCCTCCGCGCCTTGATTCACCACCGATATGGACACCTAAGATTGTTGCATCCGCAGCGGCATCAAGAATACGTTCTGTCCTCGCAATTTCTTCTTCAGGTTTAATACCTGCCGCTCCTAACCCTTTTGAACTCCCACCTATTACAAAAATGATCGTCTTGTATTTTTCGATAGCATCTGCCTCAACAGTTGGGTTGAAGTCAAAATCAAATTCAAGGTTGGTTAATACCGCTTTTAACATTTGAACATCAGCACTCTGACCTGATGATGTCACTAAGATTGGCTGCTCTGCTTTTGGAATTTCGACAGCAACTGTTGCTTCTTCTTGAGTAGTCACATTCTGAGGCGTTGGTTCAGAATTACCACATCCACCTAGCAATGATGTAAGTAAAACACATCCTGTTAAAAAACAAACCCACTTTTTTTTCATTCGTATCATCCTTTCACAACTCTCATTAATTTTTCAGTAATCAATGAAGTATTCATTCCATACACATAATCTATTTTTCTGATTTTTTAGAAAAACTTATCTGAATTATAGCCCTAATCAATAGGCTTGTCCTATTTTTCTCATATTTCTACGAAAAAGCAACACAAAAAACCACCCCATATGGACTCATAACCTCAAAGCTTGGTTTCATAACTGTGCCCATAAATGGATGGTTTCATAATTGCTTATATTCTTTTCTATTGACTTAAATAAATCGATTCATCAGCTCGTCTATTACCTGATCGACGTTTTCAGAATGGATTTTGTTTGACTCACATATTTGAGTGATGCGCCTCTTAGAACCTATGTCAAAATCCTTGATTCCTTTAAGCATCCCCGTTCTTCTCCCTACTCTAAATAGCAACTTATCCACTTCAGATAGTTCCAAATACCAACTCAGAGCAGAAAGCATTTTTCCCTTATCCCTTGGTAATCGTCCCTCAACCTCTGGAATGAGATTTAAAATGTGATCACTCTTAACAATACTGTGAATACCATTCAAGGATTCAATAAACAAATACAATTCTTTCACCATATCGGTATCATTTGTTCTTGAAAACTCACCTTTATTATAATCTTTGTAAATCTCTGATTGCTTTGTTACAGCAAGTGTCCTTATCCGTATAAAGTCTGGATCAATCTGATTCATTGCATCAGCTGTTTCCAAAGCGTTTTCAATTGATAGCTCACGTCCACCAAGCCCAGGCATAAAATATTCTGAGAGCTCAATCCCAGCCGATTTGACCTTCTTACCCGCAATTATTTGAGAGGCTTTATCGATGCCTTTATTCACACTTTTTAACAATACCTCGGTGACAGGCACGAATATAGAGACACGTTTAGCTAACGTACTATTCTTTCTTATATAGTTTATAAATAAGATTCTGATACCATAAACAAGTTTGCTAAGTGTCTGGTTGTAATTGGTAATCTGCTTCAAACAGTTTGTAATATAGATTCATTTTCACCAAATCTATAATTACTATTATTCCGCGACAAATTATAGGATAAAATGCTCCATTATGATCCACTCTTCTTCGTCTTGACACGCAAATAGCTCCTATTGGTAATCGATCAATAAAAGGATGTAAATGCTAAAAACAAGTCTGCAACTTGCAAAATACATAACATATACTTATGGCGCTAACTCTGTCTCCAACCGAGTGACCGTCACCAGTAACCTCTTCAAAAGCAGTTTACTTCTTCAAATAGTTTTCTAGCTTAACTACTTAAAGTACTCACTTATTCATTATACCAAAATATAACATTAATGGTAACACCAATAATTTGCTTACCTGCAATTCATTCCATACATTTATATCGCCCCTCACTGTTAGATGCACACAAGGCCTAAAGAGCGTAGCTTGTTCTAAAGCCTCCTTCAGTTTTGGGTATGAAAAAAGGGTCAGATTTTTCTGACCCTTGTGCTCGTTGCTATTGCTTTATTAGTTTTACCACCGTCTCCACATGTGTCGGGTGATAAGTGGGAATATGGTTCTTTTCCCATAGTAATCGACGATTTTGGACCAGTTTTAAATACAAATGTCAACAGATGAGGGTCTTTTTGACCTTTGTCATCAATACCCCCAAGTATAATCTTCTCGACAATAGATTCAAAGACATCAGCATCAAACTTCTTTAGGGGCTTGTTGGCATCAAAGTATTTTCTAAAGCTTTTTAGCCTTGTTTTCATTTCTTTTTCTTCACTGGCTGTTAAAGACAGTTCATTGGTTTCTTTGATCAATCGTTCTTTATCTTTATTTAGTTCAATGAATTTGTTTTCATAATTTTCACGGTCAATGGCACCATCAAGATGAAGATCAATCAGCTTCTTGATTTTTTCTTCTACCCTATTCAGTTCTTTATTAAGGGTTGAAAGTTCTTTCTTGCTGGTGCTTTCACTTAAAGTATTTTCGATGATTGATAGAAACTCTTCTATGATTTCTCTATTATACTGGCACATTTCATTAAAGATTTTAACAAAGGCTTCTTCAATAACAGCTTCATGAATACCCTTGCTATCAGGACAATGCTTCTTACCATGTTTACTGGATTTGATACAGTGCCACACCACTTTTTTATTCTTGGTGCCTGAGTTCCATGCTCTTCTGCCAACAGTGGTTTCGCAAAAGCCACACTCAATTTTACTGCTAAAGGTATACTGTCTGCTATAACGTTTCAAACGCCCTTTTTCCATGTTGCAATTACGCTTGTTTCTAATTGCTTGGGCTTTTTCAAAGGTTTCTTTACTGACGATAGGTTCATGATGATCTTTGATGTAATACTTCTCTTCTTCACCCATATTGTCAAGGCGCTGCTTGGTGATTGGATCAACAGTAAAGGTCTTACCTAGGAGTAAATCGCCCATGTATTTTTCATTCTTTAATATGTCCCTGATGGTGCTGTCAGGCCAATTAGTACTCCCTCTTTTGGTTTTGTAGCCTTTGTCCTTTAATTCCTTTCCAATGAGGCGGGCACCCTTGCCTTGATTATAAGATTCAAAGATAAAACGAACTACTTCAGCTTCTTCTTCATTAATCACAAGCTCTTTAGTTTCCTTATCATAGTCATATCCTAAACAACCTTGAAAACCAACCAGCTCACCACGTTTCATTTTCATTTTAAGACCCATCTTCACATTAGTTGAAATACTTTCACTTTCTTGTTGGGCTATTGATGTTAGAACGGTCATGGCTACTTCGCCTTGCATGGAGAAGGTGTTAATATTCTCTTTTTCAAATAATACAGCAACATTATGCTTTTTTAATAGTCTGGTGTATTCCAGCACGTCTTTTGTATTTCTACCAAATCTTGAGATACTCTTGGTAATGACTAGATCAAACTCACCAGCCACGGCATCCCGAATCATTTCTTGAAATCCCAGACGTTTATCAATATTGGTGCCACTAATACCAGCATCAGAATATATCTTTGCCAATTCCCATTTAGGATTTTCTTTAATCTTCTGCTCATAATAAGCTACTTGAGAATCATAACTTGCCATCTGTTCAGCCGAATCAGTACTGACTCTACAATATGGGGCAACTCGTATTTTGGAAAGTTCTTTGCCCGATGCACGGTCAAATTTATTCTTTTTAGGTTTTATGACTTCTACTTCTTTCAATTCATCACTTCCTTCACTGAACCTATAACAAGGTTACTTCTTATGAGTCCACTCATGTTCTTCTAAATACACATCAAAATCATCTTTTTCAGGTGCGCTTAAACGCTTTTGATTAAACTTCTCATACTCTTTTTCAGCTAGTTCCTTAGCCACATCATGTGAAATAGAACCTGCACCAGTAAGAATATCTCGCTCATTAAATTTTAGGAAGGCATTGAGCTTTTCTTCCCAATCCTTCATATGCATAGGATTACGTCTTTCTGCCTGATCTTCTGCATAATCGAGATACATGGTTACAATACGATTGAGGGATTTTATTTCTTTTTCCGTCAAATAATTCTTGGCAACGGTAATATCTCCTTTACGTACCTTGTCACCCTTCCATGTGGTAAGGCCCATATTGTCTTTTGTTGCATCAGCTCTTTGTTCGATGAGTTCTGCAGCTGTATGACCATGAATAGCAAAATGAAGCTTGTTTTGCACCGTCGCATAGAACTTTTTAGCTTCTTCTGATTTTCCATCATAATCTATAGATAAGGCATAGATATCAGTGATTTTCTTATAAAATCTTTTTTCTGAGGCTCTTATATCACGAATACGCTCTAAAAGCTCATCAAAATAATCATCACCAATATTACGCATACCCTTAAGACGTTCATCATCCATGGTAAAGCCCTTGACTAAGTACTCGTTTAGTCTTTCTGTTGCCCATCGTCTAAATTGGGTGCCTCGGCTAGAGCGTATACGATAGCCTACCGCAATAATTAATTCTAAGTTATAAAAACGTACTGTTCTCTCAACCTCTCTATTTCCCTCAGTTTGAACTATTCGGTTTTCCCGAATAGTTCGATTTTCTTCAAGTTCACCTTCTGCATAAATATTTTTTATATGTTCATTAATAGTATTAACACCCTTTTGGTAAAGCTCAGCAATTGCCTTCTGTGTCATCCATACGGTTTCATTTTCAAGTCTTACATCAATTTTTGTTTTTCCATCTTCTGTCTGATATATGAGTAGATCATTATTATGTTCCAATGTAACCCTCCTTCTCCAAATGTAGTTTCAATCCATCAGACGCTGTCTGACGTTTTTTAGTGAACTATCCGGTAATTCCGGATAGTTCATCAATCTATGTTCCTAATTATCATTTTAATTTTATCACAGTAGATAATTAAGTGCCACTTAAACCTCGTTTAATTTTGTATTTTCTTTCCAACTCAGCTTTGATTTTGATGAATTTTTTTTCTGAAATCATCTTTTCATCAAGCAGGCTGGAAAGCATGGCTAACTGTATTGTAAACTTCATTAAGTTTTCCATCTGACCCTCCTGCTTGATCGTCTTTTTATATTATTTTAAGTTCTTAAGAGCCTCCTGTAGCTCTTCTAGTTCTTTGGTGTATTTTGTCATATTCACCAATTTAATTTTTCCTTGATGACATAACACCACCAAATGATTTAACTCACCCCCAAGCTTTGATAGTCTTGCATTTATTTCATGCAAATCATACTGGATTATTTCTTTGTTTAAAGCTTTATCTAGGATATAATCCGTTAATGATTTACATCTACTCTTAGTTGCTAACTTTATAATTTTTGTTCTATCTTTTTCTGTTAAGCGTATATTGATTTGCTTGTTTCGCTGTCTCATAATGTTCCTCCTGCAAATGGGTGTGGGCTTTCCCACTTTTAGACACTTTGGCTGTACAAAGTGGAAGCTTGCCCCTGTTAAAACAGGGTAAATAAATCCTCTGGCTTTTCCTACTGTCCAGTAACAAACTAGACGCTTTCGGATTTATTTGGGATATTGAAGATGAAGGCATTATGGTTTCGTCAGCAAATAGTGAACTGTACTTTTGGACCATTTCTCACCGGTATATTCTGTCATTTTATCTGCAATTTCCCGATAGGATAATTGATTGCACTGATACATTTTAAGAAGTCTCATATGTTCACCAGATGCTCTTGATGTTCGTCCAAAATGATCTGGACGTGCCTTTAATTGGTCATTTTCATCAAGCAATGATTTAATATTTTCTTCCAATATCATCACGGCATCTTCAAGTTGCTTTATGACCTTTTCCTTGCGCTCAAGTTTATGTTCAAGTACTTGGATCTCTTCCCTCGCTTCTTGTAATTCTGCTTTTACTTCTTCTACACCAAATAACTTGCCTAACATATCTTCACCAGCCTTTCAAGGGTGCAAGCGTGCAAAGGTTATAAGCATTGCCCCCTTGCACCCTTAATTTTATAACTGCCATTTCCACCCTTCCTTTGTTTTAATAGATTTCACTTCAAGATTCTTTTTAGCGGTCTTCAGTGTTCTTTGAGATATCTGCTTCTCTTTTGCTCTTTCAACAACATAATCACTGGCTTTAGCACCATCATCAAGAACTTCTTTAATCAGCTTTTCTGCTCGTTTTAGAACACTTTCCGTTGAACTACCACCAAGTAATTCATCTAACTCAATGTCGTATTCTCCTATCCACTTAAAGCCATTTTTTTCATCCAGCTTAAAGGCATTTTTCTTGCCTTCAGGTGCTAAGCTTGATTTGATCTGCGCCAATACTCGTATAGTTGGCTCTGCTCTTACCCTCCCTACTAAGAGAACACTTCTAGCGGCAGCTGTAATATCAATAGAACCTAGTCCACGGTAAAGCCCTTTGGTACCGCCAGCTTTATTCATATGGCAATAATGACAATGGCACAGCCCGTTCTCTCTGCTACGCTAGAAAGATTCTTGAAAATGGGTCTGATTTCATTTGCCCTATGCATATCTACACCAGAACCTAAATAAGCCTGTAAGGGATCAATGATAAGTAGCTGGGCATTCGTCTCTATAATGGCTTCTCCAATCCTCTTATCTGATAAAGTTAGCTCCTTATGACTTTCATCAATAACAATTACTTTGCTACAATCAGCACCTGCTGCTAATAACCTTGGTTTAATAGTGTCACTTAAGCCATCTTCTGCTGTTTGGTAAATAACATTGCTACATTCTAAAGCCTCCTCACTTAAAGGCAATATGGCACCTGTCGTCAGTGCTGATGCAATTGCCAAAATCATGGTCGTCTTCCCCTCTCCTGGATCACCTTGAATAATGGTGATTTTCCCAATGGGAATATAAGGCTTCCATAACCATTTCACTTCTGTTACCTCAACATCACTCATATTGATGAGTTTTAGTTCATTTTCATGTTCCAACTTGTTTACCTCCTTTTTGTCCCTATACTTATAAGCCGATTTTTCGAGGGGGTTGGTCTATTCATTTTGCATTTTAATTCTTCCCCCTCACCTATTAGCCGAAAAAACACATGAGGTGGGCGAAACTTTTTCAAGATTATTTTCCCCCCTCACTGTTACGCCGAAAAATCATAGGGGTGTACCAAAAAAATATAAAAAAATCCCCCTATCTATAAGCCGAAAATAGATAGGGGGGTGCTGAAAATATTTTGTTTTATTCTCCGTTAAAATAATCTGTGTCAATTTTTAAAATTAAATAGGTAATTTTGCTTAAAATCTTTATTGTGATATCTCTTCCACTCAATAGCTATATGAATAAATATGGTGTATTTTATAAAATATGAAATACCAACTTACCTATCTTTTGAAGATTCTATTATCCTCACTAAGCCATTATACCCATCCACTTCCAATAAATCTCCATCCTTAATTATATCCATGATACCCATAAGTCCGCTGACACATGGAATTCCATATTCTCTTGCAATAATTCCTCCATGTTGAAGTGGTCCACCGATTTCCATTACAACACCATCAGCGTTAGTAAATATAGGTGTCCATGAAGGTTCAGTGAATTTCGCGACTAATATTTCACCTGGATTTAATGGCTTTTCATATGGAGAATGAAGTACTTTGGCTCTTGCAGTAACTCTTCCTGGTGCTATAGCATCGCCAACATAGTCGCCGTCTTTCACTTCCAACTTTGCCTTATAAATCTTTCCGCGACTATCAATAACAAGTGGCCAATCATTTGATTCGATATAGCCCGATAGATTACCTTCTCTTGCAGCTCTTATATCAAATGATTGATCTTTCTGTGCTTTATCTATATCCTTTGTTGTTAGATCAAAGATATCATATGGTTGGTCCAATCGCCCCTGGTCAACCCACTTGTTTGCAATTTCCAGACAAATATCATGAAGTTTGGCCATAATAATGACAATCATATACTTAGGGTGCTCACGATAGCCAAAGGTTGCTTTCATCCTTGCTGCAGCATCAACAAACTTTTTCTCTTTACCCTTTTTCTTTGCTACCACTAGCAGTTTATCATAAGCTTCTTGTCGTTTAGCAACAACTAAATGCATATGATTGTCCTCTATGTTAATCTCAATCAACTTATCATAAAGCATGCCTAAGTCTTCATAAATCCTCTTAGCGGCTATGTCTATTTCATTAAACCCTCTTGCTGAGAATTTATCCATAAATTCATCAAACAGTTTCAAAAAACTATCCGAAAAGTCTCTCTTATCTGACCTTTCTATAAATGCGCTTCTTGAAGAGATCTCTCTGAAAGCATCATCACTAGCCATTGCTAGAAGCAGGTGTCCCATTTCACTCGTTGGGTTACCATCAAGATCCATGTTCATTGCAGCTAATTCTTTTGCAACATCGTCACCTTTAAAAATCTTAGACATCTTTGCATTACTAATCATACCTGCGATGATAACAGGTGCTGTTCCCATTACCTCGTTCATTAAGGTTAACACATCTTTCGAAAGCTTTGAAAAATCACCTTCTCCAGTTAGTTGATCAACTTCAGCGAGTATTTTATCTGACATCTCATCATATGCTTTAACAGCCTTCTTATAGTTACCAAAAGCGCCACTAAGCATACTAGGCAACATCTTTAGAATACTCTTAAACATAATCTTTTTGGTATCTTTTGTACCTTCAACTTCACCTTCAAATGGATTTGCGTCAAGATCAATTTCATCAAAGATTTTTTTTATGTTACCATCGTAGGTATTGACGAATTTCAACCCTGCCTTCTTGCCAACAACCTTCTGAAAAGCCGTCAAACTAATGTATTCTTTACCATAAATAGCCGGTACAGAACCATTCGCCTGTGGTGTCATCATATGCATTTTTATTTCTAGAAGCATATGTGCCCATAGTTCCATTCCAAGAACACTCATTGGTTGGTCAAATCCTTGTGTAAGCGCCATCAAATCTATATAAAAGCGTTTGTTCTTACCTGGCTCGGTTAATAATTCTTTAAAGAACGGAAAGTGTGTTGTTATAGGTCTACTCTGCAGTAAATATAATTGTCCATTTTCATAAGCCCACTCTATATCCATCGGTTTACCATAATATTTTTCACACTTCTTAATAAGCCTAGATAGTTCAATGATTTGACCATCATCTAAAGCTTGTTCTTCAGCATTTTTGTTTTGTGCCTGGGAAGTACCATTATTTTCATCAAGCCATATGGCAATCTTCTTCTCACCAATCTTCTTTTCAATTATTTTATCTTCTAGACTGTCAACAAGGTAGGTATCTGGTGTAACAATTCCTGATACAATGGCTTCTCCTAGACCAAATGAAGCATTGATCATAACTTCATCAAAGCAGTTATTTAGTGGGTTTAAAGAAAAGCCAACACCACTCACATCCGATGCTATTTGACGTTGTACGATTACAGCAATCGATGTACCATTAAGATCCATACCGTTTTGCTTTTTATAGGCCATAACTCTAAAATCAAAACAAGATGAAAAGGCTTCTGCCACCGCATTTTCTAGTTGCTCTCTTTTTTGTCCTAATAATGTTTCGTACATACCAGCAAAGCTCGTACCTTCTAGATCCTCTTCTGGTGATGATGAACGTACAGCGAAAATATCGCCTTCAAGCGATTTCATTTCAAATAAAAAGGTATCTTTCATTTCATCTGAGAAAATCATAGCTTTTGCATCATTCACAATTAAATCACAATTTTCCTTGGTTGTCTCCTCTAACATCTTTTTCCACTGAGCACTGGTCTTAATTTGTCTTAACCAGACCTCAAAGAAATCAACAGATAAAGAAATACCCTCTGGCACAGGAAAACCTGCCAATGTAGTTTCTATTAAAGCTTTTGCTTTACCACCTACTTGATTTAGTTTTCGTACCTCACTGCCATTAAACTTATAAATCATAATAACCTCCGTATAGTTTATTATTTTTGAACTGTTTAAAATTCTTCCATTTGTCTGATTTTATTAAGGAACTCCAATGATAGTAATAAAACGATGACACTTGCAATCATTGCAGTCGTATGAATGGATACTTTGTCTAGTACTGCACCATATATTAGTGCACCGAGTGGCATACCGCCTTTACTGATGACACCTACAATGGAGAAAACTCTTGACATGTATTCCGGTGTTGTTTGCTTCTGAATGATCGTTTGTAAAGGTATACTCACAAACATAATAGCTGTGTACATCATAAACAACGTAAAACCGAACCCTATCAAATATATAAAACTATCATTTCCAAGCCTACCTACTATAGTCGGAAGTAACATAACTGCAAACCCTATGAGCGCTAAGGACATAACAGCTACACCGGCAAGGAATGTTTTTTTCATGTTGTTATCTTTTGAACTAAAACCTGCTCCGATACTGCCAACTAAAGCACCAAATATCAAGACCACTTGAAGATATCCATATACTGTATCTGTATAATTAAGTTCGGTTCTAAAAAACAAAGGTAATACAACACTGATGACTGGATGAATTAAGGCAAATACCATTAAAAAGAATATGCTTAATCTTTTTATGAGAACAGCATTCCTTATAAACATGATGCCATCTTTCAAATCCAAAAATACACCTTTTAACCCTGCAATCGATTTTTTCCCAACATGTTTGTACTTAATCATTGATTCTGATAATGCAGAAACTAGAAAGGAAATCCCATTAATCAAAAATAACAATGTGATACCATATCGTGTATAGAGTGCCATTGCAACCAGTGGCGCAATCATACCTGACATAATTCTAAGTGTTGCAACTTTAGCATTTGTCCTAGCTAACATATCTGATTCTACAAGCTGGGGTATCATACCCTTTGTTGCAGGATCAAAGAAACCATAAAAAAGTGCAACAAACCCTTGAACTGTTAATAGCATAATCAGATTCATATGGCCAAAATAGGACTGTCGCGCCAGTACGAGTACAAAAATAGCACTCAATGAATCTGCTCCTACCATGATATACTTCCTATTCAGTCGATCCCCCATCACACCTGCAAAGGGGTATGCCAACATAATCGGCATTAATGACAAGAATGTGGATAGTCCAATTGTTGCTGCTGATCCACCAATATCAATAATATATAGAGGTAGAATCAACATTTGTATGGAGGAACCAATATCTGAAACAACTCGTCCAAATAGAAGTAATATCAGATTTGTATTTAGTTTATTTATTTTTTTCACCTTCCTTTTATGTTGTGAAATATAAATTACTTATAGAATTGCTCTTTCATAAAATCAATATACTCATCGCACTCTTCTATAAAATGATTAGTTTTGATATCAAATTCATCCACTTCATAGCTATCAATAAAATCCTGCATCATACCTTTGACTGTCCATCTGAGGACATTAATCATCTTCTCAACATCAACATCTTCTCTTAAGGTATCAAATAAAATGTTATAATGATAAATTTTATCGCGAAATCCAGGATACTCCTTTTCAAAATTTATTTTGATATTCTTTGTTCTGGTATGGGTGCGATACTTATCAAAAAAAGAAAGCATATAGGGATATGTTTTGAAATAACCAAGTTTTGCGGCAACCATCATCTTGTACCGATCAAAAAAGTCTGTATTGGTCCAATCAATACTGTCATTTATACCTTTGAAACTCATATTCATTGCGAAATCAAACAGAAAATTGAATAACCCCTCTTTATTACCAAAATAATGATAAATGAGTCCCTTTGATACTCCAGATGCTTTAACAATGTTATTCATTGATGCTTTTTCATAGTCATTCTTTGTAAATATTTCAAAAGCACTGTTAATAACCCTTGGGATTTTTTCATTATTTAGATCTATATTTTGCAACTCTACATTCATTCTCTTTTATCCTCCTTTAATAAACCGAAACGGTCTATAATTAGAATATCATAATAAACCATTTCGGTCAAATTGTAAATACCATACTACTAAGTTCTTTTCAAGGTCATTTTATGTTGATATTCAAGTCATCCAATGGAATATGTGTTTAGTTAAAATCTATAAATTTTTCCAAAGAAATATCCACCGATTCTACACCAGTGGATTCACATTTTTTATTCAATTCTTATGTCCCTATATTTTGCATCCAAAAGCCAAGTCTTACGATGATTTCATCTTTCAATTCTTTATCGCGATAATTCGCAATATCCGTCTTAAACATAAAAAGCTTGGTTTTAAGCGGTATATGGGCAAATACGATCAGTCTTTTTTGTATAGTGCTACTACAGTCTCCACATGTGTTGTAACTAGGTCGCAGACATTTTAAAAGACGGTATTGATATAGACATAAATAACTCATCTCCAATTATTTATTTTGAACTTTTTAGATGTAAATTAAATAAATGATCATTGCAGTAGCGACTATAACATTAAGAAGATAAAGTTTCATAGACTGCATAGTGGGTAAAATGTGAATATAATTGTAGATTTGATTGTGAAATTGTACACATCAATAAGAATTCAATTGGAATGACATCAATCATATCAATAATTTGGCAATAGTAATGATTTTTAGGATATGATTCTTTCGTTAACATCAGATGTCTATTTAAGAAAGAAGGAATATAATGTATACGATTCAATTTGATAATGTGACAAAGAAGTTTAAAGGATTTACCTTGACAATGTATCATTCCATTTAAAAAACGACTGTATCATGGGATTAATCGGTTCTAATGGTGCAGGTAAAACAACTATTATCAAACTTCTTATGGGACTTTATGTAAAGGATAAAGGTGATATATGTATACTTGGAGAGGATCCGTTCAAGACACCAGCTATCAAAGATCAAATCGGTTTTGTATATGACAATCCGCAATTTTACGATTTCAAACTAAAAAAAATTACCAAGATCATCCGCCCTTTTTATAGTAATTGGGATCATAGCGTCTACAAAAAATACATCACCGCATTCAAATTGTCTGAGACAATGCGGTTTAAAACAATGTCCCGAGGTATGAAATTAAAATACAATTTAGCACTTGCACTATCACATCATGCCAAACTGTTAATATTAGACGAACCAACGTCCGGACTTGATCCAGTGTTCAGAAATGAATTTTTGTCCCTATTGTTGAATATCAGATCCAAAGAAGAACTATCAATACTCTTCTCATCACACATAACTGATGACATCGAAAAAATAGCCGATTCTATCACTTACATCCGTAGTGGTGAAATTATTATTTCAGATACTAAGGTCAATGTATTCAACAGCTTTCAGTTAATCAAAGGAAGAGAGTCATTGCCAAATGTTTTAAACAATCACCTGATAGGTATAGAAAAAAAACAGGAGAATTATACTGCACTCATCACACATCATCCTAATGCAGAAGAGTTATGTTCAAATGTCACACAACCAATGCTCGAGGATATCATGTACTTTCACGAAAGGAGTGAAAATGATGATGCGTTTAATCTTTAAGGATTATAAATCTTTCAATCATATAATTGTGTTTCAAACATTGATCATATTGATGATGATGTCATTTGGAATTTTTATTGATCATAACGGTACTTTAACGGTGTTAATGCTTATAATATATCCAATGACATTACCAACTGTCTTATTATTGAATGATATAAAGTATGAACGATTAACCCTTTCATTGCCCGTTAATCGATACCAATTTGTATTCAGTAAGTATTTAGGTGGATTAATATTTGCCTTTCTTGTAATTGTTATTGGGTTGGTTTACAGTTATATCATCACAAAATTTAAAACTTCTATTGATTTTAATCAATTATACAGTATGACAGGATTCTTGATTATGTGTTTCCCAGTAGTTTTATGTTCCAGCTTCTTGTTTCCTGTTTACTTCCGATTTTCAAAATCTAAAGCTAGCGGAGTTATAATTCTAATGTTCGCTATCTTCCTTATAGGACTCATATTAGGTTTAGTTTATTTGGAAAAAACATTGGAAACAAGTGTGCAATACTCAAAAGAGGATATATTCCCTGTAATAACATCACATATTACAAACTACGTTAACAATACTGGACCAAAAATGTTTCTAGTGCAAATAATTGTCAGTGTATGTGCATTATTAACACTTTCAATAGGCATGTCCCTTTTACTGATATCTAAGAAAGATATTGGTGATCCATCATGAAAGCCCTAATTAATAAAGATATAAAAGTTTATACCTTGCTCATGTTAGGGATGCTAGTCAGCATCATACTATACACTTATTTATGTATTCGATTCAGCTCCATAAAAGGTATTCTGGGTCTGACAGTTATTATGTTACCATCAATCGTAGCGATAATTGTGTTTATTGGAGACCATCAGTTACATCAGTTAATCCTTTCTATGTCAGTTTCCAGGAAAACATTTGTCATTTCAAAATATATAAGCACTCTACTCTTCAGTTTCACCTTAATTGGTATTAGTGTTCTGATTATGTATCTACTCAGTTTAAAGTACACAGAGGCAAAATTAGAACTCGATCAACTACTTTCATTGAGAGGTTTGACATTTTGTACAACACCTATAATTCTCATCATCAGTGTTTGTTACCCTCTGCTTTTTAAGTATGGACTAAAAGTTGGTGTACGCATAGTCATGGGGTCTTTTGCATTACTATACGGAATGGGAATGGTAGTTGTAGAAAAATGGATTCAATCAAACTTCTTAGTACCAGGTGGGGGTATCTTTAACGTATTTATCGGTGTCTTCAATCATTACAATCACTTAGGAACAGGCTTCTATCTAATAATAATTCTATTATTGATTGGACTCCTCTTCCTTTCAGTCATGTTTTCTGTTCATACACTTAAACAGAAAGATATAGCCTAAAAATAAACCACTCAAGATGATTTTATCTGAGTAGTTTTAAATAACCTAATTAATACAAACTTATTTACGGACACTCGCCTAACTCCCCATAATAATCAGAAACAAAGTACCTACAAATAGTTTATTCTTTATGAGTAGTGATCAACACTTCACATGTGGAGACACTTTTTATTTGCTTGTATAGTCAAATAATTATACTTCAACGAAAGCTTGTGACTTATTAACTTATATCAAATTGTGTTATTTCATCTAAATTATCAATATGAACAGAGTGGTACATATCTTTTGAATCTTGTGTACTCATTTTGCCATTTAACTTAAAGGGTTCAGTTGAATAAACCGTCAAATCATAAATACGATGAGGTACGTCAAATTGTCCATTTTGATTCACTCTAATATCTAGAGTAAAAGTCTCTTCACCTTTCAAACAGAATGTAGTCTCCATATAATCTTTATCACAGTCATTTGTGTAACCATCATCTTCGTATAAAGTGTAACAGTCATCTATCAAATCTTTTTCCCAGTACAACTCCAATTGGATCTTTTTTGGTGTCGACGAAGCCCTCAATTCATAAGGCTGTTTAACGATAAGCTTATTTGCTTTGTAGTAATGTGGTGGTAACTGATCAACTTTATTAATAATATAATGATTTTTATTACCATCACTTTTTATCACTTCACTCATAAATCCAGAGAACCAAGTACCTTTGGGCAAATTGATCCATCGAAAACCTCTTTCATCAAGAATTGGAGTACAATAAATTCTGTCACCGAGATAATAACTATCCCAGCATGTTTTGCCTGCTCCCCATTGAGGATCTGATAAGATGTTTGATCGTAACATTGGTAAACATGTTTCATGACTTTCTTTAACCAGAGTATATAAGTATGGCATTAAGGTCATTCTAAAATACATTACATTTTTTAAAGCGGATTCAACTATTGAATCATAAATCCATGGTAATCGTTCACTACCACCCGAAGAATGTAATCTAAAAATTGGACTCATTGCACCAAATTGATACCAGCGACAAAGTAATTCTGGATTGATATGCTTGTAGGGCCACATATGTCCTCCAATATCATGTGAAATAAAACTTTGACCTATATGACCTGCACGAAGGGTATATTCCACTTGAGATTTAAGTACTTCAAACTGGCAGTAGGTATCACCAGTGAAGTGTATCGCATGTCGATGACTCCCAAGTCCAGCAGATCTTGAGCATATAATTGGTCTTTTATCGTTTTGTTTTCTTATATGATCCATATAGACTTCATTAGTGAAAAATTGATTTCCTAACGACTCAAGCGAGACATGACTTGATCCATCTATCCACCAAAATTCAATACCCTTGTCAAATTGTGGTTGATGAAAGACTTCCATAAAAGCCTCAGATGTTTTTTTCTGATAAAGGTCTATGTAACAGATCTCTTTAGAAGTCTCTCTCTTTATACTAGATTTACTTTCAAACTCATCAAACCCAGCATCTAGAACTGGTACACCATCAGGGTGAACATTCAAAACAGTGTATATGTTTTGTTCTTTTAAAGTCTTAATATACTCGTTAGGTGTAGGAAACTCATCATGATTCCAATCAAAACCATACCAACCACTTTTATGCCATTCCAAATCCAAAACCAGTACATCTAAAGGTAATTCTTTTTCTTTGAAAGTTTCAACCAATTGCAACAATTCATTTTGGTTTCGTGTAGGGTATCTACTAAACCACAATCCTAGAGTATATTTGGGAATCATAGGTGTTGCACCAAATAGTCTTCTATAATCTCTAAGAGCTTTTCTATAATCCGTATCGTATATGAAGATATAATAGTCTAAATTTGATCCTATTCTTTCAACAGGCCATTTACTATGATCATAAACAGGTGTTTTAGAATCATTGTATAAGAAATAACCACTTTCACTCAGTAGCCCTGGAGGATAACATAATCTTTCTTTAATTAATTTCTGTAGCTCTAGTGATAAGTTCTCAAGAGGTTTAAGTGCCAGAAGCTGCTCCAATGATAAATTATGTTCATCATAATGTACGTCTGGATCAACAACATCAGATTCGCCAAACAAATATCGCCACAAATGATACTCAGAATCGTTGTGATGGTATGCCTTAGTAGCTGAATGTACTGAATTAGGTATCATCCCTCTTTGTATACAGTCCATTGCCAAATGAACCCCTCCTAAGTTACTGTTATCAACTTGATCTGGTTGCCAATGTACATTATGACTATAAACTCTTAAGTTTCCATCATGAAAAGACTGACCATCACTCTGGTATTCAATTGTCAGATCTGATGTCTTAAGTGTATATTGATCACCTTCATTATTAACTGTCATAAATGTCTGATCTTCATATTCAACTTGAAGTCTTACACTCTTTCGATTCTCAAAATCACTTTTTTCTGAGTACTCCATCCGTACCAGACTTGGTGTTATACAGGTAAAGCGCGCTTGATCAATTACAATTTCATTCATACTATCTATCCTTTCTATTAAGTCAATTTTAAATCATTGTACTCGATAAAACCACATTGGATTTTTCACTATTTATGTGTATATTCTCTAGGTTCATTAAATAGAATGCTACAGCTGCACATAATAAAGGTGATATCAACAATGATATACCCTTTATATGTGCAGTCATCAGCACTCCACATGTGTTGTAGCTAGGTCGCAGATAAACTATGTATCCAATATTGTTACCAAAATTCTATATGATTATCTATTTAATATTCAAGTAAATCTTTTCAATTTGTCATGATGTGACTATTTATGGTAGGGTTCACCGTATCTCACTAAACTGCGTTTTTTTTCACTAATTAAAGACCATCAGTATTTTCGATGCAACATACACATATGATTGCTTTATAATTTATCATAATATTAGCGCTTTATATTGAAAATCATCAGTATTACTGAATTCAATTTACTTAATTGATGCAGTAATCACATATGGTTGCTTTCCCTCTACACCTATTAGTCTATAGTTTCCATAAGTTTCAATATCTTCAGCCTTCTCAAATCCAAAGTTCCAGCCCAATTCAAAACCAAGTAAAAGTTTTGAAGACCAGTCACCAATTTTTTTATACAGACCTTCAGTAAGTTTCTTATCTAATGCATCTGTCACAAGTAGAGAATTAGAAAATCTTTCCGATATTGCACCTAGAAGCTTTTTCACATCTTCCTCTTCAAAGTACATAAGTAGGCCTTCCATTACAAGTACGAAATTACTATTTCCTTCTTTAGTTACTTCGTCGATCCAATCAAAATTTAAAACCGATGTTGAAATCATGTTATAGTTTATCTGGTCTCCTAATAACTCTTTCTTCTGATCAATTACCTCAGGAAGATCAAGCTCAATATAAGTACAATCTCTTCTGTCTAGCCTCCAGTATCTAGTGTCAAAACCGCAGGCAATATTGATGACAGTACAATCTTGATGATTTAATATATAGTCATTTATAATACGATCTATACTACTAACTCGCTTAACAAGTGACTGAGCTTCCTTTTTTGAATATTTACCATACATCTTTTTAATTTTATGAATGGTTTTCTTTTCTGATTCAGATGCTAAGTCAGTTAATCTTCTCAGACTCTGAGTAGACATTGGATCATTGAAATCTGACTTAAGGTTCTCTGTTTGTGAAGAACGACATGTCATTGTTATAATAGCTGTCTTTGAAACATTTGATAAGTTCATTTTTACTTTCCCTCCAATAACTATTTTGCTAGGCAACTCGGATTATTTCCAAATGTCTAATTAACTCATTTCGACTTATATATATCATTTTAACACAACATTTCATTCGAGATAAATACACATTGATAAGAACAAAAAACCGCAGTCACCTATGATACGGTTCATTCTAGATGATCCTAAACAAATTGTGACATAAAACAAAAACAATAATGTCTACTCCCACACAAATGATCGAATCTCATTCCAAGAAAAAAGTTTTGAGAAATTAATCTCAAAACTTGATTTAATATTTTGTATTTATTTATAATGTTAGTTTAAGCTTCACAACCGTCTCCACATGCATGCTATGCGGGAACATATCAACCGGTGTCACTTCTACAAGCTTATACCCGTTTTCTGTAAGGTGCTTGATGTCCCTTGCAAGGGTGCTTGGTTTGCAGGATACGTAGACGATTCGGTCTGGGTTCATGGTGATGATGGCGTCGAGCACTTCTACTTCGGCGCCTTTTCTTGGTGGGTCTAGTACGACTACGTCGGCTTTTGCGCCTGTTTCAAGCCATTTTGGCACTTCGATTTCGGCGGGGCCTGCGATGAACTCGACGTTTGTGATCTTGTTATGTTTTGCGTTCTGCCTTGCGTTTTCAACGGCCTGTTCTACGATTTCGTTGCCGATGACGTGTTTTGCGTTTTTCGCTAGGTTCAGGCTGATGGTTCCAGCGCCTGAATAGATGTCCCAGACGATCTCGTTGCCTGTAAGCGCAGCGTACTCGATCGCTTTGTCGTAGAGCGCGACGGTCTGTTCAGGGTTGATTTGGAAGAAGGACGGCATGGCGAGTTCGAATTCGAGCTCGTTGATGGCGTCGACTACGGTTTCCTTACCGTATACTTTTACAAATTCCGGTCCCATGATGGTGTTTCCGCGTCTTGTCTGTTTGTTCTTCATGATGCTGACTATCGACGGGTAGGCGTCTGTCAGGCTGGCTGTCAGCTCGTCCTGGTAGGGTAGCGCGTCGCCGTTTAAGATAAAGCCGACCATGTGATCGCCCTTGATGGTGGATCTGATGAAGACGTGTCTTAAAAGTCCCCTATGTGTCTTTTCGTTATAGACGGTGATCTGATGGTCGTTGGCCCATTTTTTGATGATCTCGAGTATTCCGGCGTTGTCCTTGTGCTGGATCATGCACTCTTCGATGGGCACTAGGGTATGTGTGCCCGCTTTGTAGAATCCAAACACCACTTGACCCCTGATGTTGTCCGCAGGGTAAAGCGCCTTATTTCTATAATGATACGGGAATGTCATTCCTATGATGTCTTTTAAGATGAAGTCGTTTTGTCCACCGATTCTTTCGATCGCGTTCTTGACCAGTTCTTGCTTTCTTACCAGCTGTTCGTCATAATCGAGGTGTTGTACCGAACAACCGCCACAGCTGTAGGCGTGCGGGCAAGGTGGGTTGATTCTGTGCTCTGAGGGCACAAGTACTTTTACTATTTTTGCCATCATGAAGTTCTTTTTGACTTTCATGATCTGCGCGTTTACGGTGTCGCCGACGATTGCGCCTTGTACAAATACGACACGGTTGTCGATTCGTCCTATTCCTGCTCCGTCTTCTGACATGTCTGTGATGTTGATTTCGATAATGCTTTTAAGTTGCATAGTCCACCTCTTCTTTATAGTTTACTACCATACATTATCAGAGAATCTGATAAATGAACAGCTTTTATGAATTATTTTGATGTTTGTGTAGTAAAGACAGAATTTTTTTTCTATAATATAAGTGTATGACAACTTATTTTAAATCAAGATATACCATATGGTGTAAATCTGTTAACACATAAAATAGACCACTAATCCGGAGGCTCTTAAATGAAGCGCATTATGACCCTGTTAATTTATGTACTACTAATCTATACGGTTTATGTCATCCCGATAAATACCACCGCTTTTGAAATTGACTTCAGTTCCATATTCGCACCCGACGAAACAGCAGAAGAGATTGCGGAAGATCCTATCCATTATTCGATGACGCCTCTGACGACCGACGATTATTTCATCGCTCCAAACGAGTACGCTTTCGCAGTCGACACAAACCGACCTATCGGCGATACCGAACTTTCAGATTTGGCGATCGAGCTGGTTGTACAAGGCGCTTCTGGCATGAATAAGAGCTATGGCACATCTGAACTGACCATCACACATACAAAAAAAGATACCCGATACGTGATCACCGTTGCGATTGATCAGAGTTCGTTGAGTCTCGGTCATGAGAACTATATGCTCACGATTACTGCAAGCATTTCTGACCAAGTTCTCAAAAATGAGTTCAGCACCTTCTACCCGGACGACATGCTAAAGCCAAACGGACTGTCTGCCGACCAGGTTACAACTGAACTTGCACCTTTTTATTACCCGGATGAAAACAATTTATTCAATATACCGGTCTACACCAAAATGGAAAGCGGAAGCAACTATTTTAGAAGGATCCTGAACACGCTCTATGTGGCACCTTCCCTTCCGGGCATCAGCAACGAGAGCGCTTTTCCTTACAGCAATTACGTCTGGTATTCTGCAGGGCTTTTAGAACTGAAGTTTAGCGAGAGCTCACTTGAGAACTATACAACACAAGAAGCAGCCAAACTTTCACTAAGCACCCTTATTAAGACGTTGGAAAGCTCTTCTCGCGATACGATTGTGAACAAGGTGCGTATGCTCGTCAACGGTTCTCAAAATTCGCAGGCGTTTGGCGGACTTGATCTGACCACAGAGTTTGTCGTAAACCGGGAACCAAAGGTCTATCTGCCACTTCTTAGTCATGACAGCACGATCTGGCTGCCGTTTGACATCGCCTCTGATGATGATATTTACGAAACCGCAAACAGAATCATCAGTGCCTACAAATCGCCTACAAGCTACACTGAAGATGAACGTATCACTACGCTGATCCCTGATTCTCTGAACCTTGTAGACGCCCAGCTGGTCAGCGAAACGCTTCAACTCAAGTTCAGTGCTAACATCAGGTCGATGTTCGGCGACCGCAGAGACTATGTGAACACCTTGCTCGAAGGCTTGAGCCTTTCGATGACTAGCATTCCTTATGTGGAACAGATCGAATTCTATGTCGGCACAGAAAGACTTTCCTCGCTCGGTCCGATCAATTTTGAAGTACCGCTCACAAGACCGGATTACTTCAATGTGGATCCCAAGTACGTGATCGAATAAGCTACTTAAAACAAAAACCGTAATTGAGAAGTTGAACTTCTCAATTACGGTTTTATTTATTTTCCGAATCGTGCCGCGACTTCCTCGAGCATAGAACGGATCTCCAGGTCGTAAGGACACTTGGGCTCGCAGGCTCCGCATTTTGTACAGCTTCCCGCCGTGACAGGTAGCGCCATGTATCTGCTTATCGCCCAATCTTTAAGGTCATACCTTGTCAGATAGGCGTCCAGCGAGAACATGCTTGGTATGTCGATTCCCTCAGGACATGGTCCGCAGTATCCGCATCGTCTGCAGAAGTTGTTGCCCATCTTCACTCTGAAACTGTCGATGAACTCTATCTGTTCAGCTGTCAGCGGTCTGATGTCCTTACCTGCTGCGGCATTCTGTATGACCTGCTCCTTGCTTTCCATGCCAGGTATGGTGACTGTGATGTGGTCGTTGTTTAGGATGAACTGAAGCGACAGATTGACATTCTCGATCGCTCCGCCCGCAAGCGGCTTCATGACGAGTATGCCTATTCCAAGTTCGTGAGCTCTTTTGAAAAGGTCGAGTCCCTGGATCTCTACAAAGTTATACGGAAACTGGATGGTTTCCCATAAGCCCGATTCGATGGCTTTGAGCAATACGTCCTTGTTGTGGGCCGTGGCTCCGATGTGTCCGATTTTACCGGCTTTTTTCGCTTCTAAGAGGGCTTCATAGGCTCCGCCTTCTCCTGTGATCATGCTCAGTTGCTCCAGATCTTTGATGAAGTGGCACTGGTAGACATCGATATAGTCGGTTTGAAATGCCTTTAGGCTCTTTTCGATTTCTTCTGCCATGGCCTCTTTTGTTTTTGCTGGTGATTTTGTCGCAAGATAGAACTGATCCCTTCTGCCTATAAGGGCATTGCCCAGCAGCTCTTCAGAGGCGCCGTATCCCCTTGCAGAGTCGATGAAGTTGACGCCTTGTTTGACGCATTCGTCGATGACCTCGTTTGCTATGTCCTGGTTGAAGCGCTGTATGGGAATACCGCCAAGGCCGATGACGCTGACTTCTAGGCCGGTGTTTCCTAGATTTCTTTTTTGCATTTTTTTACCTCCGGTTAGAGAGCGGGTAGACATAAAGCCTACCCCTACAAGGTTTTTTTGTGGGTAGACATAAAGCCTACCCGTACAGGTTTTTTTGTGGGTAGACATAAAGCCTACCAGTACAGGTTTTTAGATTTGCTTAGTTAGCAGGTTGTAAAATTCGGGATTTTCTTTTTTTATGTTCACCGGCTTCATGTCCATGTTGACAAAGGCGTGCGTCGTGCTGCCTTCCACCAACAGGGTTTCCCTGCCGTCGTCTATTCTGATTGCCTGATAGGCAAGTTTGATCCTTACCCCTTTGTGCGATGCTATCGTGGTTCTGATGATGATCTCATCATCGTATTTTGCGGGCTTTTTAAAGTCGCAGTCGCAGCTTGTCAGTGGAAGCATGAATCCTTCTTCTTCAAACCTCTTGTAGGAATATCCCAAATCTCTGAAAAAACTGGCTCTGGCAGCCTCAAAGTACCTGAAGTAGTTACTGTGATAAACTACACCCATTTGATCCGTCTCTCCGTATCTCACGCGAAGTGTCATGTCATGTGTCATTTAGTTACCCTCCCACTTGATAGGATAACAGACAAAACATGGATTGTGAAGTCCGTATGGATAAAGTGACTCCTGGGCAATAAAAAAAGCGACGTGCCTGTTGGCACGTCGCCTTGTATGAGTTGCTTCTTATAATACTCTAGTTCTACCTGAGTAGACAATACCTTTATCAGAGTCAAGTGTGATCAATTGACCGTTCTTAAAGATTTGAGTCGCGTTTTGAGCGCCTACGATTACTGGAATGCCAAGGCTTAAGCCTACGATCGCAGCGTGAGAAGTGTATCCACCCTCTTCAACGATTAACGCGCCAGCTCTGTTGACAGCTTCCATCATGTCTTTGTCAGTAGCGTTTGTGACAAGGATTTGTCCGTCAACAAGGTTTGCAGCTTCAAAAGCTGTCTTAGCCACACAAACTTCAGCAGAAACTACTTTTTTACCGATGCCAAGACCTTTGATTAGGATTTCGCCGACTAGGTGTACTTTCATAAGGTTTGTAGCACCTGCGATACCTACAGGAACGCCAGCAGTGATTACGACCAGGTCGCCTTCAGTGACATATCCAAGTTGTTTGGAAGCGTCTAAAGCACTTTCGAAGATTTCATCTGTCGTACCGTGCTCGCCGATGTTGATCGACTTGATACCCCATACTAGTGCAAGTTTTCTTCTAGTTTCTTCGTTCACGCAAGCTGCGATAATCGGAGCTTGTGGTCTGAATTCAGAAATTTTTCTTGCTGTGAATCCTGTAGCAGTAGCTGTGATGATAGCAGATGCTTCAAGATCTTGAGCTGTAGCTACTGTCGCGTGTGAAACAGCATATGTCACGTCGCAAGCTTTTTTAGAACCACGAGCTCTTAAAAGTTCTCTGTAGTTAAGTGCGTTTTCAGCAGCCTTAGCGATTGTAGCCATCGTTACAACTGACTCGACAGGGTATTTACCAGCAGCTGTCTCACCAGAAAGCATGATCGCGTCTGTACCGTCAAAGATAGCATTCGCTACGTCTGTTGACTCAGCACGAGTAGGTCTTGGGTTTCTGATCATTGAATCAAGCATTTGAGTGGCAGTGATTACCGGTTTTCCAGCTTCGTTACATTTTCTGATCATTGTCTTTTGAGCTAAAGGCACTTGCTCAGTCGGGATCTCAACACCAAGGTCGCCACGAGCTACCATAAGGCCGTCAGATACACGGATGATCTCATCTAGGTTGTCGACACCTTCTTGGTTCTCGATCTTAGAGATGATATGAATACCGAACGCGTCGTTTCTTTCAAGGATTTCTCTGATTGCAAGTACGTCATCCGCTTTTCTGATGAAAGAAGCAGCGATGAAGTCGATTCCGTTTGCGATACCGAACTCGATGTCCGCAGTATCCTTTGCAGTAATCGCAGGCAGGTTGATCTTAACGCCAGGAACGTTGACACCTTTGTTGTTTTTAACAACGCCGGCGTTGTTTACTCTACATTTGATATCTGTCTTTGTAGGCTCTTCGATAACTTCAAGCTCGATAAGACCGTCATCGATAAGAATTTTGTCACCGACAACAACATCGTTTGGTAGCTCTGTGTAAGAAACCATACATTTGTCTTGGTCGCCTAGGTAATCCGCAGTTGTAAGTGTGAAGATTTGACCTTCTTTAAGTTCAACTGCTTCAACACCGAACTTGCCTGTTCTGATTTCCGGACCCTTAGTATCAAGTAAGATCGCCACAGGTTCCCCAAGTTCTTCACGAACTTCTTTGATCATGTTGATACGAGCTAGATGCTCCGCGTGGTCGCCGTGAGAGAAGTTAAGACGGGCAACGTTAAGACCATTCTTAACAAGTTGTGCGAATACTTCTTTGTTTTCACTAGCTGGACCAATCGTACATACGATTTTCGTCTTTTTCATGGTGTAGACCTCCAATAAGTCGTGTATCCTTAAGCATTACTTAAGTGAGTTAGATTGACAGGATATCTGCCAGTTCATACATTTCCTTATCAATCTCTTTTACCATAGATAAGGCTTCGTCTATGTCGAGATCGAATACTTGCGCACCTTTGATGCCCACTACCCGTGATGTGCGGCCTTCGAGTAATGTTTTTACTGCGTGATGTCCGAACCTTGACCCTAAGTTTCTGTCAAATGCTGATGGTGTCCCACCGCGCTGAAGATGTCCCATAATGGTTACGCGTGTGTTTATCCCTACGCGTGATTCGATTTCTTCTGCTATTTCATAAGGCTTTCCAACGCCTTCAGCGAGTAAAATAATATTATGTACCTTGCCTCTACGTTTACCGTTTAAAAGCTTGATGCATATTTCATCAAGGTCGAAACCTATTTCTGGGACAATTACCGACTCGGCGCCTCCAGCAAGTCCCGCGTAGAGCGCGATGTCGCCGCAGTGGCGTCCCATGACCTCCACGATGTTCGCCCGTCCGTGCGCCGAAGTGGTGTCTCTTAGGTTTCCGATTGCCGATACGACAGTATTAAGAGCGGTATCAAACCCGATCGTGTATTCTGTATAAGCCAGGTCATTGTCGATAGTCGCCGGAATTCCGACAGTCTTGATGCCTGCGTGCGATAGCCTTTGAGCTCCTCTGAATGATCCGTCGCCACCGATGACCACCAGGCCGTCGATTTTGTACATCTTGAGCACATCAAGTCCTCTGTTGAATCCTTCATCTGTTTTGAAGTCAAGGCATCTTGCGGTTTGAAGCTTCGTTCCACCTCGGTGGATGATGTCTCCAACCGATGAGACCGTCATATTTTCAATATCCGCATCAAGGAGTCCTTGGTAACCTCGGTGAATTCCACTGACTTCCAGTCCGTTGTAAAGTGCTACTCGAACCACCGCCCTAAGAGCGGCATTCATACCAGGAGCGTCTCCACCACTGGTCAATACACCAATTCTTTTCATACATTCACTCCTATTCGCCGAAATCTTCCCATACTAATTGTAATGAATAAGTTATCAAAAGTAAATTGTAACTTCTCACATTTACCCATGAAAACGTTTGTTATCACTCCATAAGCGCTATTTTTTTAACGCGATCGCATCTTTCCCGTATAATTCTGCCAGTGCTTCCAACAGACTTCTATCAATAGTTACCCCATTTTTAAGCGCAATACGCTTTTTGCTCGACGATTCATAGACGATCAGCTCACCTTTCCCCGGATATCTGCCCACTATTTCTGAAATGGCTTTCTTGTCCTTGGTGTCAAGCACTTCGACTTTGACATAGACCTTTGAAGGAAGCTTCGGTTTATAAAGCAGCTTATAGGTCTCTTCATTTAAAGGATACACTTTTTCCGCGATCATTTTAGGTGCTTCATCCTCTTTTAGGTTGATTGTTCCGAGAACCACGAGGGCCTGGTCTACCTTAAATAAGTTGAAGTACTGGTCGTAATGTCTAGGAAAAACGATAATCTCCAAACTACCATAGAGGTCTTCAAGCGTCACAAAGGCCATGAACTTGTCATTTTTGGTCGCTTTTTCGACTTTTCTGACCACCATTCCGCAGATCATATGCTTTTGACCGTCACGTTTGAAGTCGGGCTGCCCTTCCTCGTCTGTCAGTTCTGCCGTGGATATGGTCTGTAGCGCCTCAACCCACTTTGCGTACGCCTCAAGCGGATGGCCGCTCAAATAGATGCCCAGCATCTCTTTTTCAAAATTGAGCCTGATGTTCAAGTTGAACTCGTCCCTGATTGGAAACACATGGTTGGCTTCTTGGGTTCCTGTTTCATTTAGGCCTTCAAACAGGCTAAGTTGTCCCTCAATATTTCTTCTTCTTTCGCTTAAGATACCGTCTATCAGCTTTTCAAAACCGCCGAGCAGTCTTGCCCTATAGATTCCAAAGCCGTCGCACGCGCCCGCTTTGATCAGGCTTTCAATCGCTTTCTTGTTCAGCTCTTTTGTGTCGATTGCCTCTAAAAAGCCTTGGAAATCTTTAAAATCAGCTTCTTTTCGTTTTTGAATGATGCTTGCGATGATGCCCCTTCCGACATTTTTAACCGCCAGTAGACCAAAACGGATCGCTCCCTTTTCGACAGTGAAGGTCTCATAGGAATACCTCACATCGGGCGGAAGCACTTCTATGCCAAGCACCTTGCATTCGCCGATGTACTGGGCGACCTTGGAATGCGACCCCATGATCGATGTCATCTGGGCCGCCATAAATTCCACAGGATAATGCGCCTTTAAGTAAGCCGTCTGATAGGCGATGATCGCATAACCTGCGGCGTGGGACTTGTTGAAGGCGTATTTTGCAAAATCGATCATGTCGTCGAAGATGACACTTGCAGCCTTTTCAGAGATCCCGTTTCTCATACAGCCGGCAATTTCCACATTGCCCGCCTCGTCCGTCTTGCCGTGGATAAAGAGCTTGCGCTCCTTTTCCATGACATCCATCTTCTTCTTACTCATGGCTCGTCTGACAAGGTCGGATCTGCCGTAGCTGTATCCGGCAAGCTTTCTCACCGTCTCCATGACCTGCTCCTGGTACACAAGGCAGCCGTAAGTCACATCCAGGATGCTCTTTAGGCTGTCGTCCACATAGACGATACGGTCTGGATGGTTCTTGTTTTCGATATACTTTGGAATCGAATCCATCGGACCCGGCCTGTAAAGGGAGATTCCTGCGATGATATCCTCAAAGTGCGTCGGCTTTAGCTCGCGTAAAAACCTTCGCATGCCCGATGATTCAAGCTGAAAGAGTCCTAGCGTATGACCGCTGGCGATCAGCTGGTAAGTTTTTTTATCTTCGACACCAAGGGTGCTGAAATCAAGCACGGTTCCTGTGGTCTCTTCTATCAGTCTTAAGGTGTTACCGATGACAGTAAGCGTCCTAAGTCCTAGAAAGTCCATCTTGAGAAGTCCAAGTTCCTCTAAAAGGTTCATGTTGAACTGGGTGGACATGCTGCTGTCATGCAGGTAAAGCGGTACGTAATGGTCGACGCTTTCCTTTGCGATCACCACACCCGCCGCATGGGTGGACGCATGCCTTGGCATGCCCTCAAGGGCTTTTGCAATATCGATCAGCTGATGGACGTTGTTGTTCTCGTCATACAGCGCCTTAAGCTCCCTGCTCTGTTCGAGTGCGCCATCGATGGTTATACCGATTGAAAAAGGAATCAGTTTTGCGACCCTGTCCACTTCGGCATAACCAAGGCCCAGCACTCTTCCGACATCCCTGATGGCGGCGCGTGCGGCCATGGTACCGAAGGTGATGATCTGGGCGACCCTTTCCTGACCGTACTTGTCGATCACATAATCGATGACTTCCTGCCTTCTGTCATCCTGAAAATCGATATCGAAGTCGGGCATGGTGATCCGCTCCGGATTTAAGAACCTTTCGAAGATCAGTCCGTATTTTATGGGATCGACATCCGTGATTTCAAGGCAGTAGGCCACAAGACTTCCGCCGCCGCTGCCCCTTCCGGGACCGACAAGGATAGACTGCTCCCTCGCATACCTGATAAAGTCCCAGACGATTAGGAAATAGTCCTCGTATCCCATCGTCTTGATCACATCAAGCTCATAGTCAAGTCTTTTTCTTATGTCCTCACTTGCATCCGGATATCTTTTTTTGAGTCCCTTTTCACATAGTTCCAGCAGGTACTCATAGGGCGTCTGCCCGGTACTCACAGGAAAACTCGGCAGATGAAGCGTGTCAAAATCAAACTCCACCCTGCACCGCTTCGCTATCTTCTGTGTATTTTCAATCGCGTCCGGGCAGTAGTGGAAGAGCGCCTTCATTTCTTCTGGAGACTTTAAATAGAACTGTTCGCTCGGAAAACGCATTCGGTCCGGTTCTGCGAGAGTTTTTCCCGTTTGGATCGCAAGCAGCACATCGTGGTTCGTCGCATCCGATTTTTTTAGGTAGTGCACATCGTTTGTCGCGACAAGCGCGCAGTCCATCTCTTTGGAAAGCTTTAAAAGACCCATGTTCACTTTCTTCTGCTCAGGCATTCCATGGTCCTGTAGCTCCAGGTAAAAATGATCACGACCGAAGATGTCGAGATACTCACCCGTCAACCGTTTCGCATCGTCCATGTTTCCATATAGCAGGGCCTGCTGCACCTCACCCGCAAGACAGGCGCTGAGTGCGATGATCCCCTCGCTATGGTTTCTGAGCACCTCTTTGTCGATTCTCGGCTTGTAGTAAAATCCCTTCGTGTATCCAAGGGACACAAGCTTGATCAGGTTCTGGTAACCCTTCTGATTCTCAGCAAGCAGAATAAGATGGCTGCTTGACTTGTCTTTGCCCGCTTCCTTGTCGTCCATCCCTCTTGCGGCAACATACACTTCGCAACCGATAATGGGGTGGACGCCGTTCTTTTTTGCCGCCTTATAAAAATCGACCACGCCGAACATCACACCGTGGTCCGTTATCGCCACGCTGTCCATGCCAAGTCTCTTGACCTCGTCAAATAGACGGTCGATACGTGCGAATCCGTCTAAAAGGCTGTATTCGGTATGTAGGTGAAGGTGTGTGAATGACATGTTTTCTCTCCTGTGCAACGAAAAGGATAAATCATCGATTTATCCTAATTTCACTTAATATGATCTCACGAATCCAGACCTAGTTATTGTCCATCATAGACGTCTGCGGTCCAAATATCGTTTCTTTCCAAATTTGATAAATCAACTCATGATACTTGCTTGGAATATCATGTACCCTGTTTTCCATCAGGGCTATCGTGTCGATAACCGTCTTCTTCTTCATGGCCTTTTTTATGGCGGACGAGGTAACTTGGTCGATCATCTTGATATCGTAGACCGGTTGCCCCTTATATTTTCGACTTCTCAGCTTTTCGGTCTGTGATTCCACACTAAGCAGCTCATGCATGACAACCATGGCGCCCGACTTGTTCTTAGCGTTCATGGCGATGCTCATGTAGTCCTTTGGACCGACAGAGGCTTCACCAAGCACAAAGGGTCTAGTTCCGCCTGGATAAATCGCGTCACCGGTCATGTAATAAGCATGTAAAAAATCGTTGCTCATGGTCATCACCAGCAGTCCGTCGGCAAATAGCTTATCGAGGACCTCCTCTGATTCAGGATACGAGGTTCCGCCTCCATATAGATAAGGTGTCAACTCTTTTAAATACGCCATACCAGGTGCGACAAGCTCTCTTAGCTGAGCTTCCGTGAGGTCGGATTCTACAAAGGCCTTATCCTTTGCGAAGTTTAGTAGCACACTTCTTAAAAAGGCACCACCGAGTTCTGTCTTGGGATCGGGATAGACGACCATCCCCTCATTCACCTTTGCGACACTCAGCAGCTCGTCAAGCGTTTTGGGAGCATCATAGATGATGTCCTCGTTATAATAAAATGTGATCTGGCTCTGATTGAAAGGGACGGCGAATCCTTCGATAGGCACTTCTTCCATATACATGTTGTCAAGCGCTTTGAGACTCATCATCCTCTGATAATTATAGATCCGTTCAACGAATGGACCGTATAGCAGCTCGGCATCCTTATATTCTTGAAACTCAGCTTTATCAAGCCACAGCATGTCGATGTCGCCAACCGCCCGTTCGTTGACCTTATCGGACATCAGGCTCTGGTAGACCTCGTCCTGCTCCGCTTCAACCAGGTTTAGTGTGATATTGTACTTGGTCTTAAGTTGCTGCTTGATCGCAGTGTTGAGCCAGTTGAACGCCTCGTCATCCTCAGTCCATATGTAAAAATTGACAGTGGTACCGTCCACGCTGTCGATTATTCTATCCCAGTTGGTGTTGCCGGTATTGGATCCTGTGGTGCAGCCTGTCGTCAGCATTACTATCGCTATTACAAAACCTATTAGTTTCTTCATTTTGATCTCCCTATCCTACCCCTATTTCTATCTATTATACCACGTTTCAGGCGCGCTACACAGAATAGAAAAAGCCGCTAGGACAACGTGTTGTCCTAGCGGCCCGATATCAGGTCAAGAAATGCCTTCATTCTTTCTTTTAAAGTATTCCATATGCTCGTACTCACCCGCTACAAGGATTTCTTTAATCCTCACCGACGGATTCTTCATCAGGTCGATTTCGAAGTGACCGTGCATCTTGTTGTTGCCCGCATCCTGAACGATCCTCACAACAGGCTTATGACGGTGTCTCACAGTCACCACAGCCACATCACCGTTCATCAGCTTCACAATCGCACCGTGATAGAAGTAGCCCACAGCGCTTGAAAACTCCTTGACGGTCTTAGGATCAAAATGGATGCCCGATTTTGCCACAATGTAGTTCATCGCGCTATAAGGACTGATTTTTTTTGAATAGACCCTATCCGAAGTCAAGGCATCAAAAACATCAGAAATGTTCACAATTTTTGAGAACGCATCGATCTCATCGCCCTTGAGACCTTGAGGATATCCGCTACCACAGTGCTGCTCGTGATGGTTGAGCGCGATTCTCGCAGATCGTTCCGATATGTCCTCTGATCGTCTAAGTACTTCATAGCCGAGTTTACTGTGATGTTTGATCATCGAAAACTCTTCTATAGATAACGATTCAGGCTTGTTCAGTATATTTTGATCGACAAACAGCTTTCCGATATCATGCAGGATGGCTCCCATAGCGATCTCCCTTAAGGCGTTCTTATCAAACCCTGTATGGATGGACATCACTATCGCCAGTATCGTCACGTTGATCGCGTGATCGAAAAGATAGGAATCCACCTCGCGTAGCTGATCGATATGAAATACCACTTCATCGGAATTGAGGATGTCGTTGATGATTTTTTTTACAACCGCCTGGATGATCTGGGCGTTCACCGCTTCTGATTCAAGCAGCTCAGTTACGGCCAGTTCAAGCTTCTCTTTCGCCTGTTCGCGGACCTTTATGATACGCTTTTCACGTTTTTCTTTAATTAGGGCGATTCGAACACTCTGAGATTCTTCTGGCGACTCATGCTTTAACAACGCTTCTATCGCTACAGTCGTCACTAGTGTCTCTTCAATCTTATTGATGTAAGTGTTTCTGAGTTTTATACCGCTGGCAAGCAGGATGTTTCCTTCGGTATCATAGATGTTTTCTGCCAACACCATGCCCTCTTCCAGTTCGGACACGGTGACCATGATTATTTCTCTATACATGTCTCCTCCACTGCCGAAACTTTCGACAACCTTTTCACATTACAAAAGGTCCTTAAGACCTTGATACCCACAGTGTATGCTTTGCGTGGTAATTATATCAAAATTTTTATTCGAAAATATATGTGTATTTCGTCTTATCTATTAAGATTATGTAACTTTAAAAATAGAAAAAACGCGCCCACGGCGCGTATTCTATAGATCAATCAATTCATTATTTACAAGATCAACCATGTTTTCCATCGCTTGTTTCTCGTCGATCCCATCAAAGGTCAAAAGCAGTTCAGACCCACAAGGGACTCCCAGCGAAATGATACCCATGATGCTCTTCGCATCAACTGTTTTTCCGACATAATTGATGTAGATATCACATACATATCGGTTGGTATGTTGAACAAATGCCGCTGCAGCTCTTGAATGCAAACCTGCTTGATTCTTAATGATTACTTGTGTACTTACCATATCAATCACCCTCCGTAATTTTCATTGCTAATTTTTCTATTTTTTTTAGGCGATGATTGATTCCCGATTTTCCAATCGGTGGTGACAACATCTGACCTAATTCTGTCAAACTCAGTTCCGGTTGTTCAAGTCTCAGCAGTGCGATCTCGCGCAAGTTGTCAGGTAGGGATTCGAGTCCCATGACATCTCTGATTTTTGCTATCGACTCGACTTGTCTAATCGCAGCGTTCACTGTCTTGTTAAGATTTGCTGTTTCACAGTTAACCACTCGGTTGACATTGTTGCGCATCTGCTTCACAATCCGCGTATTCTCAAACGCGAGAAGAGTCTGGTGGGCACCGATGATGTTTAACACATCGACAATTTGATCGCCCTCTTTAATATATACCACATAATTGTTTTTTCGCACAACAGATTTCGAATAAAGTCCATAACTATTTATGAGATTTATCAGGCTGTGGGCATAGGTTTCACTATGGGTCACAAATTCCAGATGGTAGGACTTTTCAGGATCACTCAACGATCCGGATCCTAAGAACACTCCTCTGATGTAGGCGCGCTTTGCCGCATCGCTCTTCACAATGTTTTCAGGAACGACATCTATGATCTCGATGCCGTTTTCCTTGTTGATGATCCCCATCTCGGCTAAGAGATCCAGAGCATCCTCCACATAAATCTCGTAGATGTGATGTTTTTTTAGAGAAGAGTTCTTCTTAACGATAACTTCGGTCTGTATCTTGAATATTTTTTTGAACAAAGTAAAAATCAACCTTGCAACCGCTGCATTTTCAGATGAAATCAGCACATCTATCTTACCACCCGACTTGAGCTTAAGTGTTCCGCACACCCTTACGATAGCGGACAACTCGGCAAGCAGACTTTGCCTGTTGTCGGAAAGCTGCCTCGCAAGCTGGGTTTTGGTTTTAGACGCAAATGACATGACGCTTCCTCACTTCTTTAAGTATTGTTCCTATAATATCTTGCAGTATATGCTAAAATCGATTTTTCAATGATATTGCGCTCATCATCGTACTTGATGATTTTTGCCGCCTTATTCATATGGATGAATCTCGCAGCCTTGAATCCTTCTTCCCGTTGCGGTACACACCGCATCGACTGAGTGGTCATCAAGTACCATGAGACTGTCTTATCCACTAGATGATTGTCAGTCCAATAGTTCTTATAGGTATAATGGATATCACCCACATATTCAAGGATCTCAGCCTTTACTCCAGTCTCTTCAAGAACTTCACGCAGAGCTGTTTCAGATTTTAATTCATTCTCTTCAATTCGCCCTTTTGGGAGTACCCAGTCGCCATTCATCTTCATCAGCAATAACACTGTGTTACCGAAGAACACGACTCCTCCCGCGCTATTTTCTTCTCTCAAAGTGACCTTCCTATCCTTAAAGTATAAGCTGTATCTAAAGTTATCCCAATATACTACATATAGTATAGCATATTGAATAGGGATATGCTAGGTGGTGGCACATTAAGAACACCAATTCCAATCCATTGGCTAAACAATTGTTAAATGCTTGTAATAATAAAGCTGAATTTTCAGACAATTTTGTCATTGTTGACACATCGCCATTCTATTTTAGTAGAATACACCTAGGGAGGATTTTATATGAATATGAAACTGATTGTATTGTTAGTGGGGATCACATTCGCCTTAGCGGCATGTAGTTCTCAGGTGAGTGAACCTTCGGTTGGTGATGTAACCGAATCTGGCGAGGCTGCCGCTGTCGTCGAAATCAAACAAGAACCCTATGAGACGGTAGAAATTCTTTCGCAGGACGGGCTGGTTATCACAGCGGATTACTATTTTCATGATAGCTCATCCGATTACATGCTGCTGATGCACCAAGCAGGCTCAAGCAGAGGTGAGTTCCGCGAATCGGCACTTCGTTTTTTGGAACTCGGATACAATGTTCTGACCATTGACCTAAGAAGCGGTGAAAGCTTCGAAGACGTAGTCAATCAGACCGCAGCACTTGCCGTTGAGCAAGGTATCGCAAATCAAAGAACCGATGCATATCAAGACGCTGTTGCAGCGCTGAAATACATCGATGAGACCTTTGCACACGAGCGGATTTTCGTATTGGGCAGCTCTTACTCATGCGGACTAGCACTGCAGCTAGGTGTTGATTATCCAGGTCTTGTAGATGGTATTCTGACGTTTTCGGCCTCAGAATCCGTGATGATCTCAAACCAGATGATCGCCGACAACATCGAAGGACTATCCATACCGGTATTCTTCACCTCAGGCAAGTTTGAGGCTGATGCGTATAACTACATGAGAAAACAGGTGAAGTCCGATATCAATGTCGCATTCCTACCCGAAGGAAACGGTGTTCACGGTGCAAGTTCACTGCTTTCAAGCAATGAGAACTATTTGGAGTACTGGGAAGCTGTGGAGGCGTTTTTAGAAGAAGTGAAAACAGGGAAGATTGAAGATTAGGGATTGATGATTGGTGATTGGTGATTGGTGATAAAAACTATTAAATGCCCTTGGACTTGTCCAAGGGCATTTGTCTATTTTACATATCTTACGGTGTCGATCAGGTCAAGCAGCCTTTCCGATAGTTTGTCGGCGTCGTGTCTGATATACCCAGCCTTTACTTCTATCAGGGATTCCTCGATCACAGACACTCCGATCAGCTCGAGCTTTGCAATGTCTGTTTCTGTCAGCCTCAGCATGTCGGCGCCTTCGCTTTTATAGCGCTGTTCAACATCGAATTCGACATGTTCGTTGTTGACGAGAATGCTATCTATGATTCCAATACTGGTATGTTCAATGATAGTCTCCACATGATCCATCAGCGACATCTGGTCTGTTTCGCCAGGTTGCGTCATCAGGTTCATGGCCAATACCTTTTTTGCCTTGGTCCTAAGCAGGGCCGCTTGAATATCGTCGATCAAAAGGTTTGGAAGAATACTCGTATAAAGGCTTCCAGGACCGATCATGATGATATCAGCATCCAAAATGGCTTTCACACTTGCATCAAGCGCGTTCACCGCATGGGGTTCGATAAAGACGCGCTCGATGCTTGCCTTGTATTTGGACACCATTTTAGGTATCTTCGATTCTCCTTTGACGATCAGCCCGTTGCTAAGTTTGGCATAGAGCACGATATCGTCAAGAGACACAGGCAAGACCTTACCTGTCACAGCGAAAATCTCATGGATTTTCGTCAGCGCCTCTTCCATACCACCTGTCATACCCACCATTCCTGCGATCAGCATATTGCCGAGTGAATGGCCTTTTAGTTTACCATCTGAAAATCTGAATTGCATCAGGTCCTGCATCACTTGCTCGGCATTCGAAAGCGCCAAGATGCAGTTTCTTATATCTCCCGGGGGTAGCATGCCAAGATCTTCTCTAAGCTTTCCCGAACTGCCACCATCATCAGCGACGGTGACAATGGCTGTTACATCCGTCGTAAAATGCTTAAGTCCCCTTAGCACTACGCTAAGGCCCGACCCTCCGCCAATTACGACCACCTTTGTCTGATATCTTTTCATCTTCCTTGCCTCATTTCAGATCTCTGTGTTTGACCGTGGATACGTAATGTTCCGATTCAAAATCCGATGCCAGCTTGTTGGCAATGGATACAGACCTATGTCTGCCTCCCGTGCAACCGATGGCGACAATTACCTGGTTTTTACCTTCCCTTATGTATTGCGGCACTAAAAAATCAAGCAGATCCTTCAGTTTTTTGTAAAACGTCTTTGTTTCATCCCACTTGAACACATACTCCTGTATTTCAGTATCGTTTCCAGAAAGCGGTCTTAGTGCTTCATCATAATAGGGATTCGGCAAGAATCTGACGTCAAAGACCAGATCGCTGTCCATTGGAATACCCTTTTTAAAACCGAATGACTGAAACGTGATGGCGATCTGCTTTGCGGCAGCCTCACCCAAAAATTGCTTTTTAATCGTCAGCCCTAAGGTGCGTCCGTTCATATGGCTTGTATCTAAAACGATAAAGGCCTTAGATTTCAGTCTATGCATCTTATCGCGTTCCATATTGATTCCGTCCATGATCGAACCTTCCGGGTTGAGCGGATGAGTTCGTCTTGTTTCTTTAAAACGATCGATAAGCGCCTTATCGGATGCATCTAAAAAAACAACCTGACACCGAGGGTAAAGGGCTAAAAAATCTTCGATATCGCTTTCAAAGCTATCGAAAAAACTTCTGCCCCTGATATCCACGCCGATGGCGATTTTATCTATCGGGTCTTTGAGTTGCTCGCACATCGTGACAAACTGCGTCATAAGCGCAGGGGGTAAATTGTCGATGCAGTAATACCCCATGTCTTCGAGACTTTTAATAACCGTGGATTTTCCAGCACCTGAAAGTCCGGTAATTATCTTGATATCCATTGCTATCTCCTCATCTATGCTTCTCTAATCTATCTGTAGCTTAGTTCTTCTTTAACCGGTTCACATTGAAAACATCGTCTTCAGTAAGTCCCGCCTCTACGGCTCTTGCAATCCCTTTGTCCACACGGCCCACATGCCTTGGATCATGTGCATCGGAATTGATGATGAATCTCGCGTGTTTCGCTTTCGCCCTTCTGATTTCTTCGACACTCAGGTGTCCATGATGGGCGTTGATCTCAAGTAGGATGCCTTCTTCAAAAGCGGTTTGAGCCACGCGGTCGATATCGATCGGACCTTTCGCACCAGGATGTGTCACAGCAAAAAGAGGATAACGCTTCATGGCGTTTACCATGGCTACCGTGTTTCTTTTAGTGCAAGCCTTCCTTAAGCCGGGTATCCACTTTGAGAGCAGATTGGACACATGATGCCAGGTGTCTCTGAAGACCTTTTTGGGTACAGAACCGAAATGATAACCTGCCATTACAAAATCGAGTGATCTGAGAAGCTCCTCATCCACATCGATGTCACCTTCAACGTTCAAGATATTCGCCTCTAAACCGAATTTGATTTGAATTTGCGGATATTTCTGATTGAGCTCATCGATTTCTTCTTTGATCTGATAGAGCTTGTCCCTTTTCACACCGAATGTCAGATGTCCATAACTGTGCTCTGCGATGGCGATCACTTCAAAGCCCTTTTCAATTGCTGCAAGCACATTTTCTTCAATCCTACCTACTCCGTGCGAGAACAAGGTATGGGTATGGTAATCACCGTTAATCTTCATTTAAGCACCTTCACCGATCACACGAACTTCTGGACAAAGCTCCACATCGAACTGGTCTTTCACAGCCTTTTGAATGACCTTGATCAGCGTGATCACCTCGCGGTAAGTAGCCTCTCCGACGTTGACGACGAATCCGCAGTGCAAATCGCTGACCTGAGCGTCACCGTATCTGACCCCTCTAAGACCAGCATCTTCAATAAGTTTTCCTGCATAAAATCCTTCGGGTCTTTTAAAGGTCGATCCCGCGGAAGGTAGCTGCAGCGGCTGCTTGGTGGTACGTTTGACAGTCAGTTCGTTGACTCTTGACTGAATCTCATCTATTGCATCCTCATGAAGCTGCAGTTCCACCTCAAGTACCGTATACCCCAAATCCTGAACGTTTGACGCCCTATATCCAAATTTTAAATTTTCTTTTTCAAATCGTATGACATTGCAGTCCTGATCGAGCGCGGTTACAGAAACCACAACATCCTTCATCTCACCACCGTACGCTCCGGCGTTCATAAATACGGCCCCACCTATGGTTCCGGGGATTCCACTTGCAAACTCGAATCCGCCAAGACCGTGGCTAGTCGCTAGGTTTGATGTAGATGAAAGTAACGCGCCCGCTTGCGCTTTTATGGTACTACCTTCCACTTCTACCCCACTGAACTTCTCGGCGATTTTTATCACAGCACCTCTGATCCCTAAATCGGTAACCAGGATGTTCGATCCGTTTCCGATAAGTGTGACCGGCACCTGATGCCGTTTTAACACCTTATAGGCATGTTTGATCTCATCCACAGAACTCGGGGTGATCATCAGTTCTACTGGCCCCCCTATTTTGAACGAGCTATGCGATTTCATCTGCTCATCCCTGCTGATATTTCTGTCGTCGATTCTAAGTTTCAGTTCGTGTACGATTTCATTTATATTCATGGCTTTCTCCTAACCCGTTTTCCTATACCCGCAATTATGTATCTCTAACTACCTCGTTTATTATACACTACTGCTCCGCACATTCAAGCAAAGCAATCAAGCATTTTTATATTATTACACTTTTCTGACAAATATGATTTTACGTTGCCAGCAAAGAGACCGTATTCTATAATTGAACCATCAGATAAAAGGGGATAAACGAATGAAACGAAAACTAATTGTCACGTTGTTTTTTATAGTAATGCTGTTCATCTTATCAGGTTGTGGGGGTAAGTTGGCCGTTAGCGACACGACGGTACATGCGAGTGAGGCGCTTGCCAAAGACGGTAGCGTCACGCTCCATATCACCGGCGGCAAAAAACCATATGCTGTAAAATGGTTGGATGGAAGCACAGAACTCGTACGCGAGGGACTGCCATCAGGGCGATACATCATCACTGTCAGTGACGCAAGAGAAGAAAAGATCGTTACAGAGGTTGTCGTCGAAGAGCCGACAACCGGCATCATGACAACAGAAGACGGTTTGGAATACGGCATCGTTAAAATCGGAGATCAGTGGTGGATGGCTGAAAACTTTAGAGGAACAAGCAGTCCTCTAGGTACTCCCCTTCATGGAATCAGCTACGAAGACAAATCCGAAACAAACGGACTGCTTTACAACTACGAAGATGCTGTCAGCGGCGCACCCGACGGTTGGCACCTTGCGACAGATATGGACTTCATGAGGCTTGAATACCTATACGGCATGACCGAAGTCGATGCCGAGGAAGTAGGCACTCAAGAACGCGGAACCTACCAAGGGCTCTTGCTCCACCCAGGTGGAGAAACCGGATTCGACAGCGAGTTTTACGGATGGTACGGCGGCGACACCCCGCAGTTCGAAGGTTACGGAGAATTCGTCAAGTACTGGGCCGACTCGGGGCATGACGACTCAGAGGGTGACGTCTATTCAAGGGTACTTGTGAAGAACAGGGACGATATCGGCAAATTCATCGAAGAAAAAGAAAGCAAGATGTATGTCAGGTATGTCTATGGTCCGCCCGCAAAATCGATAGATTGAAAAAACGACTCACCATATGGTGAGTCGTTCGTTTTAAATAAACAAATTTCCGTTCAGATACTAACAGCCGTGAGTATCTCCGTGATGCTCCTTATCTGCGATCACATCGATCTTGTTGTTCTTATTGACAAATACGACGTTCGGCTCGAATGTCTTCGCCTCTTCTGGAGTCATCAAGGCGTAAGCGATGATGATGACTACATCTCCAGGCTGTGTAAGTCTTGCAGCCGCTCCGTTAAGACAAATGATTCCGCTTCCTCGTTCTCCTGCGATCGTGTAGGTTTCAAGTCTGGATCCATTGTTGTTGTTTACGATCTGCACCTTTTCACCTTCAAGGATTCCTGCCGCGTCAAGCAGGTCTTCGTCGATTGTGATCGAGCCCACGTAGTTCAGATCAGCTTCTGTAACGGTCGCTCTGTGAATTTTCCCTTTAAACATGGTAATGAACATGACTTATACCTCCAAATATAGATTGTCTATCAATCTTGTCTTATCAATATATACAGCAAGTGCTATCAAAATTTTGCCGCTGATGGCCTCCACCGGCTCGAGCGTGCTGAAATCGACGATTTCAATATAGTCGATTTTGGCAAGACGGTTCGGCAGAATATGATTGAGTATGGCCTTTTCGATCACATTCGCACTGCGTTCCCCTTTTTCGATCAACGTTTTGACACGAGCTAAGGCACTGCTTAAGCAAAGCGCCTGGACTCTGGCTTCTTCACTCAGATATTTGTTCCTAGAACTCATCGCAAGTCCGTCTGATTCGCGTACGATCGGACATGGAACCACCTTGACATCAAAGTTCAAGTCTTCCACCATCCGGCTGATCACTGCGACCTGCTGTGCGTCCTTTTGACCGAAATACGCCCTATCGGGTTTGACAAGGTTAAAAAGTTTTCCAACTATCGTAGTGACACCTTTAAAATGTCCTTCTCTTTTTGCACCGCAAAGTCCCTTTACGATACTTCCCTGTGTTTCGATGTAGGTCTGAAACCCTCTAGGGTACATCATTTCATCCGTAGGGAAGAAACAAGCGTCCACACCGACAGAATCCATCAGCTGGGAATCCCTTTTTTCATCTCTCGGGTAACTGTCAAAGTCTTCTCCTGGTCCAAACTGGGTAGGATTCACGTAAACACTTGTGACAACCAGATCATTTTCTTCTTTCGCTTTTTTCATCAGTGACAGGTGTCCTTCATGTAAAAAACCCATGGTAGGCACAAACCCTATCGTTTTTCGGTTCGCTTTTGCTTCGTTTATAAATGCCTTAAGCTCACCTATACTCTTGATTGAGATCACTTCATCCACATCCTTTATTTATTAATAAAGCGTTTCCAGTTCGACATCGCTTGGTTTGAAGCTATGTTCCTCTTTTGGAAACTCGCCTGTTTTGACTTCGTTATGGTAATTCGTCAATGCTTCTTTCATTAAATTGCCTAGTTGAGCATACTGTTTGACAAACTTAGGGCTTATCTTGTCGTAAATGCCGAGCACATCATGAAACACGAGTACTTGACCATCCACATCGCTGCCGGCACCTATTCCTATCGTCGGTATCACAAGCGACTGACTGACCCATTTTGCTATATCAGGCGGAATGCACTCGAGTACGATAGCAGATACACCCGCCTCCTGAAGCGCCAGCGCGTCTTCAAGGAGCAGCTTTGCAGCTTCCTTCTCTTTTGCCTGTACTTTATATCCGCCAAATGCGTTCACAGATTGCGGTGTAAGTCCCAAATGCCCAATCACGGGAATTTGAGCGTGTAGTATCGCTTTTATCGCAGGTAGGAACTGTTTGCCGCCTTCTAGCTTAATGGCGTTCGCACCTGCTTCTGTCACTAGCCTTCCTGCGTTTCTGACGCTTTCTTCTACAGAAATATGATAACTGAGGTATGGCATGTCGACGATCATAAAGCCCTCGGGCGCGCCTCGTCTTACCGCTTTTGCATGGTGTATCATATCTTGCATTGTTACTTTTAAGGTATCATCGTATCCCAGCATGACCATGCCGAGCGAATCTCCTACAAGTAAGGTATCCATTCCTGCCTGGTCCGATAATTTCGCCGATGAATAGTCATATGCCGTCATCATCGAAATTTTTTCACCATTAGTTTTCATCAAACTAAATGATTGATTTGAAAATCTTTTTTTCATAACCATCACTCCTCGTTTATGAGTTTTTTAATCGCTAGTTTCACCTCGTCGGTCAACTGCTCCTGGTAACTTTCATGTGTGGCTCTTGCGAGTGCCAAGTAAAATTCCTTATCTTTACCGGTTAAAGCCTTCAAGTGTTTTTCAATCGTCTTGACATCACCCCTGAACAGTGGTCCTGTCTGGGCATTTCGCACCCCCCGGCTGCCGACATTCATCAGCGCCGTCTTGGCGAGCCCGACAGCGATCTCAGTAGCTTTATCCTCTTCGAATCCGATACTCTGATAAAGCCCGATCGACCGGTTCAGCACGGTAACGATATAATTGGAAGCCATCACAGCCGCCGCATGATACACCGCCTTATCGTCTTCTGAAATCTTGATCATCCTGTCTTTAATTGTAGGAAGCTCGGCTTTCCATAGTTCAAACAGCTCAGAGGAAGCCTCCACACCGAAATAGGTGTCCTTAAACAAGGAGACGTCATCGTAAACGCTTGCGAACGCCCTTATCGGATGAATGCCTACTACTCTTATCGATGGATTCAATTCTCCGATGACAGAAGCGCTGAGGGCGCCGCTTAGATGAATTACTCCAGTAGTAGCAGCGTCCAATTTCAATGAAGAGAACACTTGTGCGATCTTATCGTCCGGAACGCTGAGAACCAGCCACTGTGAGCTTCTAATCAGTTCCTCGACAGACGTTATCCTAGCCTTAGGCGCACAACTTTTAGCAAGTTCCAGCTGCGCTGACGACCTGTCATAAAACGCAACCTCGTGCTCGTTTTCGATGAAGAGTTTAGCCATATTAATTCCAGCACGTCCAGCTCCAATAATACCGATTTTCATGGAATCACCTTTTCCTTGCATTAAAAAAAGCTACTTGAAGATACAAGTAGCAACTTATCAGAACTTATGACACAGCACGCATAAAACTCCACTACAGATGAGTGGATCGGTCAATTTATGCTGTCTCTCGCAAAACGCTGAAAGCAGTACTTGTAAAAAAAAGTTGAAAGTATAGTGCGGCTCATACGATACCACCTATAGGGTAAGTTTATCACAGGGTTCCAATTTTTAAAAGTAAAAGAGCAACATTGGTTTTTTATTTGAATCAAGCTTTCATTAATGGTATAATCACATTTGAACCTAGAAGTCGGTTTACCCCGATTTCACACAATACCCCAAGCGGCAAGAAGACATGACCCCCATGTCTTTTTGTCATTTTTTTGACCCTTTACCGCAAGCAATTATCAGATCAACACCTCCATTGCATATTTACATTTTTATGTTAATAAGCACGTATTATGGGTATAGTGCGTATTGGGAGGTTAACTATGAAAAAAGAAAATCTTGTTGAGATCTATAAGACGCATGATATGGGTGATATCCCCATAGAAAAAACAATAAAGGCCGTGGAATCCCTAGGCCAATTTTTACTTCAAAGAGACCTGACATTTGAAACTGCCCACATAGAAGCCATCGAAGAATACGTATCCTATTTGGTCAAATACCATCATAACGACGCTGAAACCCTGCTGGCAATCGCATATTATTTCAACGCTATCAAACGCACAGATGCATACCATTACTTCAAATCCTTATTCAACAGTCACGAGATCTTCGAAACCATCAAACAGCGGGTTGTCACCTACGCGGGAATAGGAGCGTTGGAAAAACTTTTTTCCGGGCTGAAATATCCGCCACTTGGCACACCGCCGACTGCGTTTGGCAGCTTCACCCAAGACCTGATGGATAAAATGCAAGAGCATCTGTCAGCAGACGTCTACAAGAAGGTTCTGACCACCACCAAGCCCAAAAACCATGAAGACTATATTTATGAAAAGCAGGTCTACAGAAACCTAGGACTACCTGAGTTCGATCAGACGAATCATCACCATCATCTACCCATCCGAAGTGATTTCGACAAAAAAATCAAATGGCGCCAATAAACTTAGTGTCTAGGCTTAAACCAAAAATAAACCCAGAGGATTCTTCCTCTGGGTTTTGATTTTCAAGATTCACTTGTCATCAGTAGTCCATTGTCTGAGCCGTATAAAGCAGGCTATATTCATAATCGACTTGTGTATCACATTCACTGCACAGACCGATCGGATTAAGATCGCTCTCTTTTCCACATCGTTTACATGTAATATTCTTTAGCTTCATCTCGTCTTTTTTCTCTGCAAATTTCAATAACATTGCAATCCCTCCCTCAAATCGTTCGCGTGAATAATTGTATACAGTAATACCTTAATGTAATAATACCACCGGAAATGACTTGTGTAAATACAATTCAGTCACTTTTTCATTGCATTCTTAAGTTTTTTCTTCATTTTTGCAAGTTGGGCATCGTTTGACTTGCAAGATGGTTTTCTTGCATCAAAAAACGGTTGTATGCATCCTTTGATGCACACAACCGTCAAATTTTTGAACTCAACTTACATTACATACTAATTATCCAGCTTCTCGTTCACCCAGTCCCAAAAAGCACTCACTTCAAACCCATGCCTCCAACTGGCGACTCCCGCCAGATCGTATTTTGAAATCAGTTTCAGTCGATTGGTCACCGACCGCTCATCCTCAGCCCAGATCCGCAAGACGGTATCCTCACCATCTCCCTGCATCTCGTAGTAAGTCTGTCCTATTTTTTCATCATAGGATTTATACACGTCGTATTTCAGTAAAAAGTCGGCCATATTCTTCATCGAAAGCGCAGAACTGCTGACTTTAATACTGTCCTCCACTTTTGTTTCTGTCCATACCCTCATATAGGTGGGTACGCCCAGTATCAATTTATGCTTTGGAACTTCCTTTAAGGTCAGTTTGATGCTCTCTTCAACCCAAGGAATCGATGCGACCGATCCTGAAACCTCCGAGGTTGCCCAGTGCTCGTCGTAAGCCATCAGTATCACATAGTCCGCAACTCTTGCGACATCCGCACGATTGATAAACTTTGACCAGTTGTCGCTTCCGCCAGGCCTTGTCACATCAACAGACAAAACGATACCCAGTTCCTGTGTTTTTTCATTAAGTTTGGTAATAAAGTCGGTGATGGCATCCTGATCTGCTATGTCGACATTCTCAAAATCGATATTGATGCCGTCAAGGCCATAATAGATCGCATAAAATGTCAGTTGATCGATAATCCGCCTCACTAAAACCTCATCCTTTAGTGTCGCATGGGTCAGCTCAGGATCGAACTGGTTGTCGAATAGGGCATGTACCTGATACCCAAGGGCTTTTGCCTCTTGTATGTACCGCTTATCCATGTTGTTAAGCACCCAACCGTCCACAGTCAACCTAAATACCGTGGGAATGATGATATCGAGCCCTTCGATTTTCTCTGTAGGCGTCTGGTCGATCAGTTCCTCATAACTGCTTACATGGTCCCAAGTCATCTGAACCCTTCCATACTTGGTCTTTGCCTCTTGCTTGACAAAAGAAAAGGGCGGTTTGGGCATATGGTACAGATCTCTTACATCTTTCTTATCGACAAAACCCATTTCGCCCACGCTAGTGACGATTTTCATATAGTCGCCGGTCTCATCGACCACAAGGACCCTTTCCTTACCGAAAAGGGTTCTGATGACCGCAGATAATGGCGCACCTTTAACCCTCAAGGCTGATTTGTCATCGACAAACCCGTATAGGGACTGTTGACTTCCTGTGAAGAGGACCACATGATTTTCACCCTCGATAAGCTTATATCCCATCAGTTCACTCAAATGGCCGACTTCGATATATTTAGCCCCCCCAACATCGACAACAGGCAGATTGATTTCAAAATCGCCACTGATCAGCTGGGACTTAAACGGCTCAGGCACACCCGACAGGTCGAGTCCGTCTTTTGAGAAAAGAATTCTCTTCCCTGAGGGAGCGATCCTATAGTTTTGGGGCATGATATGTTCGACGACATCCACTAGGACGAAGGTATGGGCGTCTGTCTTATGGATCACAGCCTCCCCTTCTACCGCTTCTGCGTCAATAAAGAGCTGTGTCTTCTCCAACATCATCTGGTATGAGAGCAGTTCGCTTTTTGTGACATCCATGAAATTGTAATAGAAATAGGAGCTAAGGACTAAAACAAGTATTAATAAGATTAGTATCGTTTTTTTCATGTTCATCGATCGCCTCTGATTACAATATCGGTTTAAACTGATCTGTTGTTTCTGTATTCATTTCGTCTAGCACTTTGCCGATCATCTTGATTCCAAAGGTAAGCTCATCCGCTTCCACACCGGCAATTGTGATCCTAAAGTACGGCGACTCCACTTTAGAGGCATAAAACGCGTCACCCGAAGTGATCAGCACGCCTCTGATTTTGAGCTGCTCATAGAGCGTTTTAGAAGACGAGAACTTCCTGAGCTTTAGCCAGAAGTTAAAGCCTCCTTCAAAGCACATGACCTCGCAGTGCGGGGCCAGGTACTTTTTAATCGCCTCACTCGCCACTTGGTATCTATTTTTAAATGTGTCATGCATCATGTTTTTCTGAGTCTCGTAGTAGCCGTGGGTGATAAACCGTTCAAAAGCCCTTTGGGTCAGACCTGAAGTGGTAATATCCGTGGACTGCTTGGCCATGATCACCTGCTGCTTGAGCCTTTCAGGAGTCAGCATGAATCCCAGTCTTAGACCAGGCATCACCGCTTTTGAAAAACTCTTGATATAAATGACCAAATCGTCGGTATCGATAGCTTTTAACGGTTTGACATGCTGGCTTGAAAAGGCCAGATCAGAACAATAGTCGTCCTCAAGCACCATCAGCTGGTGTTTGTTGCATATCGCGATCAGTTCCTCACGTTTTTCTTTGCTGTACACGACGCCCGTCGGATTTTGAAGGATCGGCATGACATAAAGCAGTTTCGGGCGGTACTGGTAAATATACTCGCGCAGCTTGATCAGGTTGGGCCCGTCTGCCTCAAGAGGCAATTCGAGAATCCTCGCCCCACGGGACTTAAACGTAGCGATCGCTCCTGTATAGGTCGGAGCCTCCACGATCACCGTATCGCCATAATTGATCAGCGCCTTGGATACAACATCCAACCCCTGCTGCGCACCGGACAATATCTGAATCGAATCTTCGTTTGTCTCGATACCGTTCTCTTTGAGCACATGAAGACACAGCGCCTGTCTGAGCGCCGAGTACCCTCTGGAGTCCTGGTAGCCGAACGCACCGCCCTTGTCCCTATCGAGCACTTCATTCAAGACGCTTTTAAAATTCTCAACAGGAAAAAGGTAATCAGATGGGGTCGTGGTGGCGAGATTGATTCCTATCGTATGGTTTGTCTGGTTTGGAAGCTGCGATTCCTTATAACGCTGATCCACCACGATGGATTCACTGTTGTTTTCGATTCGCACATACGTGCCGCTTCCGACTTTCTTATAGACCAGCTCATGCTTCTCAAGAAGCTTGTAAGCGTTGATGATTGTGATATTGTTCACATTGAGTGCTGAAGCGTATGTTCTAATCGGAGGAAGTTTTTCATTCGCTAGGATCTCTCCTGATTCAATCAGTTTTCTAATCGCCTTATAGAGCTGAACATACAAATGTTCCCTAGCCTCTGGTTTTAGTTCCACACTAAAAAAAATCGACATACTGCCTCCTTTTACAAAAAATAAAAAACCCGAGATGCCGTCTCCTTTGAATTAGACACCACACCTCTATTCAGGTGGGTGATCTGTCCAATGTTTCTGTCTTCCGGTCATGCCGGCTTGACATCCTCATTAAGAACGCGATGCTCCCAATTCTACATTGGTGGTTCTATTCGTAAGGCTACGCACATCCTAGGCTTTTCTTAAGTTTATTATACTATATTTCAAGTGATTTTTAAAGGGATGTGCTGTGATATATAACACTCTACCTCTTACTTCTCTTTGGTATGCCTCACACCTTTGATGATGTAGTTCACTGTTCCGTCACCGTTTCGCTGCACTTCGATAAATCCGTCGTCTTCGAAAAGTTCGAAATCGCCTCGGATGACAAATCCCGTGTCTGTGCGGATCGTCTTGCTTTTCATCTTCTTGTCGACAAAACGCTTGTCGATTTCAAACTTCTCATCACTTGCGATACCCTGCTGCTCAAGTTTTGTGATCAGGCTGTGTCTTGCATTCGTATCATGGGCAAGCGCTTCTTTGGCAAGATCCTCGGCAGAAACAAGCGCGTGGTATCTCAGCTTGTCATCCACTGATTTTCTCAACTCGCTCGCAGTGTCAAAATCCTCTTTCAGGTTTTTTTGCGCCCAGTCCTCGATCGTCTTTTTGAGCGTCTTGGTCTTGTCCTTATAGTCGAACTCACGGGTTGCGTTTAAAAAGATCTTCACAAATCGTATTTTCTCTTCTTCATCGCTTGAGCGTTTCTTGTTCAGAACGATCAGGTCGTATTCGTTGTCATCACTCACAGGTACGCCGAATGCGCACTGCATGACCTTTTGCTGTTGTGACGGCAGCGCGATTTCTTGAGCGACGATGTTCACATTGAACGACGACTCATTAAACTCGATTTCGTGGATATACGATTTTTGAAAATCAAGCTTCATCAGTCCATAAGCCGAAATGTTTCCCGTATGGAACTTGATGACCAAGAGGTCGCACGAAGGTTCCTTTGTTTCCTTGATCATGTTGAAGAGTCTTAGGGCCAGCTCATAGGACGCCTCTAAAAAGTCATCCTCATCCAAAAGCCGCATACTTCTTTCGATCATCGCCGTACCTGGCATGAATTTGGCCTTGAAAGCACCCTCGTCGGTCAGCGCCTTTAGCGCATGTTTGGTGATAAATTCATGCACATCCTCACGGTCCAAGTCTAAAAGCTGCTGTGCAAGAATAGGCTCGTCCATCTGTGTATCAAGCACGTGAAGCACCGCCTTATCAAGCACCACGTTTTCTATATGTCTTAAATCCATCATATTCATTACTCCCTTTTCGCATTGTTATTCCTTATTATACATGAATGCTTTGTCGGGTGTAACCGTTAATTTCAAATCGCAAGGAAAAGCCGCGGACGAACCCGCGGCTTTCATTGTTACCTCTCGTCCATGATGCTTTCTTCTTCAAGTTGAACGGTCATTCCGTCCTCCAGTTCTGTTGCAGGTGACTGGACCACCATGTCTCCTACCTGTAGCCCGCTTACCTCGTAGTAGTCGACACCTTCTGTCAATGTTTCAATTTGGGTCAATACGACCTCCATGTCTTTCACAAGGAACACGTGACCGTTTCCATTGATTTTAAAGTAGGCGCTGTCTGGAATTCTGATACCTTCCACTTCTTTTAAAACGACTTCAAGGTCATATTCATAGCCAAGCTTCATACCTACCTGGCTGTCAAACTCAATCTCTACCGTCACTCTTTTTTGCTCGACACCAAGGTCTGAAACCTTTGTATGTGCCTTAGGATAGATTTTTCTGATTTTCCCTTGGGTCTCGATCCCTGAATCATTCGAAATCACAACTCGCGCTCCTACTTCAAGCATCATGATATCGTCTGCGAGCAGGTCGGCCTTGATGTACATCTGCCCTAGCTGATCGATTGTGACAAGCGGCATGCCCGTCGCCACATAGTCGCCGATGCTGACATGTTTTGTGACGACCACCCCTTCATAAGGTGCTGTCACCGACGCTTTTGCGATCATCGATTCCAGTTCTGAAATTTGCACATCGACAGCCGCAAGCGAGCTTTTCGCTTGGTCGACCACGTTGCCGCTGGTTCCCTTCTTGGCCATCTGATAGTCGTTTACGGCCGCCTGATAATTGGCATAGGCAATGTCCACGGCGCTTGATAAGTCATCTACCACAGATTGGCTCACCGCACCGCTTTCGAGCAGCGCCTCTTGCGTCTTAAGTTGATCCGAAAGCTGTTCATACGCGAGTTTGGCGCTGTTTACCACCGCGCTAAGCTTTTGTAGCAGATTGCTGTCAGTGGGTTTCTCAAGCTCCGATTTGCTTGCGGTCAGTCCTGCCTTTGTCGCCTTGAGCACTTCAAGCTGATACTGCAGCGCATCGTCGTCGAGTGTGAATAGAATATCGCCTTTTTTCACTTCATCGCCGATATCGACATTGATCGTCTCGACCTTAGCGGTCAGGTCGCTGTAGATTGTAGCGGATTGTTCCGCGATTACCTCACCCGTGTCTTCAATATAATCGACAACAGGTCCCTTATCGACCTCGTATACCTTGACCAGTTCGCCTGTCGATCCCATTTGCATATAATACGCGCCCGCTGCGATCACGCATACAACGCTAATGATCCAAAGCCACTTGTTTTTCATCAATTTCTTCATCATAAACCTCCCACTAAGATACACGCGCTTTGAGCGCTTCTATAAAGTCAAGCTTTTGAATTTTTTCATAGGTCGCGAATTGAGCGATAAGAACAAAGAGCAACGTCATGACTCCCGTCAGTATATAAATCGACGGATTTGAGTCCACCTTCATCGTGTAAAGCTCACTGCTGAACGACTTCATCATGGTGTCGATCATGCTGGCACCCATGGGAATTCCTATCAAGATGCCAAAGAATGTCATCACCATGTTTTCTCTTTGTATCATCTTGAAAATATCTTTCTTATCAAAACCGAGTACTCTTAGTGAAGAAAACTCCAATTTTCGTTCATTGATGCTCATGATGGTCGAATTATAGACGATTGCAAACCCCAGAATCCCAGATGCGACAATCATCACTACGATGGACGAATAGGTGAGCGTGGTGAACTGTTCGAATATTTTCATCAGGTCGGTCAAGGACTCTGCCGACTTGATATGCTCGACCGTATCAAAGACGCCCGCATCGATTTCATCACCTTTTAAGACGACTCCGTTAACAAAACCGTCATCAAGGAGCGTTCTTTGCATGTATCCGATATTCATATAGGCGTTCACACCAAGGGGTTGCTCGACAATCGCGGTCACCACGATCGACTCATCGTCCCGGCCGGGAATAAACGACGAAATCGTCACTTCGTCTCCAACATGTACCTGCAAGAGACCTGCAAGACCTTCTGTCAGCGCGATCCCTTCAGATGGTAGCGGTATGGGCTCGCCATTCACATTTGAAAAATGATACATCTGTGACTCATCGACAATACCTAGAATGTTGACAATCTTGCTTTTCCATCCCCGATTGATCTCAAACGGGAACTCCACGATGGGTTCAATCACATCGGCATCGACAAGATCGCCTATTTCAAAGGCTACCGATTCGTCCACGACTTTTGAAAGCGTCAGGGTATAGTCCATGGTGTACATGACTCCGTACTGCTCATCGAACATGTTGAAGAACGCGTCCATCATGTAAAAAGGCAAGAGGGTTATCGCAAAGGTGAGTGCGATTCCAAGGACGATGAACAGAACTCGTCTTTTGCTTCTAAAAATATTTCTGATGACGATTTTCCATGAAAAGCTGACGCGGTTCCAAAACACACTCCAGCGCTCCAGCATGATCCTTCTTCCTGTTTTCGGAGCCTCAGGTCGCATCGACTCCGCGGGATGGATCTCCATGATCCCTTTTGCTCCCCAGAATCCAGCAGCTATGCAGAATGTACTTCCAAGCACCATCGCAAGTGCCAGATACTGCGGGTATACCTGACCGATCAGAATCGGAATATTGAATACGGTATCCGTATAGACCTGAGCCAGCTGGTTTGCAAGGGCCGCTCCACTGAGCATTCCAGCAGCCGACCCTATGAGGCCGATAAGAAGCGCATATTTTGTATAATGCCATATGATATCTAGGTTGGAGTAGCCCATCGCCTTAAACACGCCGATAGTGATTCTGTCATTTTTGACAATCCTACCGATCATCACAGCGATGATGAATGCGGCTACCGCCAAAAATAGTACCGGCACCACATTCGCGCTTTTCTTACCTTGTTTGATCTCTTCGTTGACCATTCTCGCACTGATCAGGTCGTCTCGTTTAAAGAGTCTTATCACACCATACTTCTCAATCTTCTTTTCAAGCTGATTGATCATATCGTCTTCATCGATGTTCTCATCGATCTTAAAGACCAAGCTGTTATAAGAGCTGCTGAATCCCAGCTGCGACTGGGCGAACTGTTCTGTGACATATCCGACTCCAAACGCGGCAGGATCAGGCAGCAGACTCTGCTCATCTTCAATCAGGTAGATGTACTCCGGATTGGCGACGATCGCCGATACGATCAGTTTTTTGTGTTTTCCTGCGATGACCACTTCAAACTCACTGCCGACTTTCAGATTTCTTGCAGCGGCATACATCTCAAGCAGCATCACTTCATTGTCCTCGGCAGGAGGTTTTCCGTCCACAATATAATTGGAACTGATGATTTCACCCGATTCAGGGATAGAAATCAGCCTAATTGTAGATTTTTCAAGCTCATTGCCAGTATCGAATTTTACATTCTGAATCACCCTGCCATTGACGCCGGTCACTCCCGGAATCGACAAGAGCTGTTCTATCTGACTTTCTGGAACGCGCATCACTTCAGAGAAGATATCTGCGGTGTTGGTCATTTCGTAGTAGGTATTTACCGTCGTCTCTAAATTGAGGAGTGTCATATTAAGCGACACATAAGATAAAAGGCCGACTGCAAGTACTACAGTAACAGCGATAAACTGACCACGCGTCGTTCGTATCATACGCCATAATCGTTTGTCTAAGGCTCGCATTACCACTCAATCCCTTCTGGATCTATCGGATTTTCGTTGATGTAATTTTCCGTCACTAGACCGCTTCGCATTTTAATCACCCTATCCGCCATTGCCGCAATCGATGCGTTATGCGTGATGACCATCACTGTCTTATGATAGTCCTTGTTCACCTGATGCAGCAGCTGCAGTATCTTGATACCCGTCGTATAGTCAAGCGCCCCTGTAGGCTCATCGCATAGCAGCACTTCGGGGTTCTTTGCGACCGCCCTTGCGATTGCGACACGTTGTTGTTCGCCACCGCTCATTTGCGAAGGAAAATGATCGCTTCTATCCGCCAATCCCACATCGCTAAGCACTTTGTCGATATCGAGCGGATTCTTGCATATCTCTGTTGCAAGTTCCACGTTTTCCTTACCGGTCAGATTGGCCATCAGATTGTAAAACTGAAAGACAAAACCCACATGGTCACGTCTGAACTTGGTCAGTCCCTTTTCACCTAATTGGGTAAGGGACGTACCGCGAAGAACGACGTCTCCTTTTGTGGGCATATCCATTCCGCCAAGGATGTTCAGCAGCGTACTCTTACCAGAACCGGAAGGTCCAAGAATCACTACGAATTCACCCTCGTTAATCGCAAAGTCAACGCCTTTAAGCGCTTCAACCTCAATTTCTCCCATTTGATATACTTTTGTAACTCCATCCACTTTAAGAAAACTCATGGCTAAACCACCTCAATCCCATTTGTTCGCGAAATAAGCATTGACTTTTTCTTCGATTCTTTCATAAACCGTATCCATCGACCTACCGTTATCAAAGTAGGTATACAAAATCTCACATCCTGCGATGCTGTAGATGCTTTCCGCATGAAGCCTGCAGTTGAAGCTTTCAGGGAGCACGCCTTGGTCCACCTTCACTTCAAACGCCTTCACAAGCTTGTTGAGCACCATCAGGTCGATCTTGACCAGCGCCTGGATCATGGGGCTGTCCAGTCCCGCATTGACCATGGCCTTGGTCATCGACATCATGATCTTTGAATCGATTTTTAAATACGGAGCGATGTACTTATGAAGATAAGCCATCACCATATCCGTCAGGTCGTCGATTTTCATGGTTTCTTTAAAGAAGTCCTCATCCATTTCAGGACTCGTAGCGCCTGTCATCACCGAAATATAGACTTCGGGCTTTGACTTATAATAGTTGTAAATGGTTCCCACGGCTATGTCGCTCGCCACAGCGATATCAGCCATACTCGTATTTTCATACCCTTTTTCATTAAATATCCGCTCTGCTTGAACCAGTATTTCATTCTTTATCTTTTCTTTTTTCTTCTCTCGTAAGTTAATCGTGGCCACCTCCTATGAATTAGTTCATTTATGAATCGATTCAATAATGAACTGATTCATCTTTTCTTTAGTTTACTCCTTTATCAGAAAATTGCAACATGATTTTGAGTATTTTTTATCACATGATAAAAGACTACCCAGCGCTGCATAAATTATGTAAAATGATTAGAAGGACCAATCAATCCATTCTGATATCCGAGCATTCATTCACAAGCGTTCAAGTGAAGAAGCACAGCGAAGGAGCGAGAGATGCAAGACTTAAGAACTTTCATATTCGATTTAGACGGAACACTGCTGAAAATGGACACGGAGCTGTTTATGAATCTCTATTTTGGAGAAATGACAAAACACTTCAGTGGGATCATCGAAAGCCAGACATTGATAGACTCCATACTAGCCTCGACAAAAACAACAGTGATGAACACGGATCACCTGACAAACGAAAGTGTTTTTTGGGGCGATTTCAATCAGCGTATGTCGGAGCATAAGGAAATCATCATAAAGGAGATCGCCAACTATTACGAGACCGGCTATCTAAAAACCAGACAGGCGACAATGAGAAGTCAACACATGATAACCGCTGTGAAGCTACTCAAGCAAAAAGGCTACGACGTCGTTATCGCAACCAATCCGCTGTTTCCTCGAAAAGCGATTCTCGATAGAATCAGATGGGCCGGATTTGAGCCTGAGGATTTCAGCTATATCACCTCATTCGAAAACAACCACTACTGCAAGCCTCATCTTGAGTTTTACAGGGAAGTCTTATCTGACATAAGAAGACAAGCAAAAGAATGCATGATGGTAGGCAACGACGCCCAAGAGGACATGGTCGTCTCCAAACTGGGTGTCAAAACGTGGCTTGTGGAGGACTGCCTGATCAACAGAAAAGCAGAACTTCCACCCGTTGACCACAAAGGCAGTTCCGAAGCATTTTTGAACTGGGTCAAAAACCTATAAAAATCAAAAAAGAAAAACGCGGTTCAGTTTAACTTAAAAACTGTACCGCGTTTTTGATATCTTCCGGCAGAGGTGCGACAATTGTCACCTCTCCGTTTCTAGGCGTTTTGAATCTCATCTCACATGCGTGTAGCGCCTGTCTGTCGATCGCCATTCTTTCAAACGAACCATAAAGCGCGTCACCGACTAGCGGATGCCCTAAATGGTTCATATGCACTCTGATCTGATGGGTCCTTCCTGTCTTAAGCTGAATTTTCACCAGCGTGGTGTTGCTTAGTTCCTGTTCCACTTCGTAAAGCGTCAACGATTCCTTACCGTCCGGTCGTACGATCCTTTTCATACTTTCTGCGGATTCCCTTTCGATTGGTTCGTTGATTTCACCTTTTTTGATCTGGAACTTTCCATGAACAAGAGCCCTATAATACTTCTCGACCCTGTCCGCTTTCATTTCTTCTGATACGATATGCTGTCCATAGGCGTTTTTTGCAAAAATCATGATACCCGTGGTATCGCGGTCAAGTCGATTCACCAGTCTCGGTTTGTAGTCTTCACCCTTTGAAAGCGCATAATGCCTGACAGCGTTCGACAGCGTATGTGACGGATGCCCCTTGGTGGGATGAGCGACCATGTCGGTCTGCTTGTTGATCACAACAAGGTCCTCGTCTTCGTAAATGACTTGTATGGGTATATCATTGGGGTAGATCTGATGGGGTTCTTCGATAAACTTAAGCTCGATCACATCCCCTTTTCTTGCCTTGCCGCTCACCGAAACGACATGCCCGTTAAGGGTCAAAGCCTTTTGACGTTTCACGTTTCTGATCATCCTCGTGGACACGCCCATATCCTCGATCAGCACCTCGAGCAGGGTCTTACCCTGGGTCTCTTCGACCTTGTATATTAAATTGTTGTAGCTTCCTGTCAGTTTCATCCTCATTCCAACTCTCTATCCATATTAAAAAAGACTAGCAACCGCTAGCCTTATCTATTCTACTATGTAATTGGTCATACTGCAAATTTTAAAGCGAGCATCGCTTGCGTGGGACCTTCGCTGATCATGATGAACTGCTTGAAGTTCTCTTCGCAGAACTCATAGATTTCTTTGATGTCCGTGACACGCTTGCCAAAATCGAGAATTTCGACTTTTACTTCGTCCCATCCCATTTGCTTGAGTGCGAAAGCGGCGTCTTCCGAGATCAGTTCTTTGGGTACCGAGCCGAACACGTTTCCTTTGATCACATTGTGGTCTGTCCAGAATTTATTGTGCTCGCCGATGGCGCCAGCACGCTTGAGCTGCTCAGTGCGTTCCATGGAAAAGGTTTCTAAAAAATCACCTTCATAGGGATTCAATTTGTAGACCGGCTTATATAAGAAGGGAATCGTGTTGATCGATTTAAAATAGATGCCGGTCGTCTTCTCTTTGACCGACTTGAAGTCATAATCGATTTGTCCCAATAGATCCTTCATGACACGGGTGGTATTTCTAACAACATCCGCATCACTTGTAGCGATCGCGTGTTCTAGCTGTAACACATAATGTTTCAGTGTTTCAATTTGCTGATTCATGCTGTTCCCCCTTCTTCACACTCTGGTATTTAAACGTGTGCTCTCTGTCACTTACGAATTCTATCTATTATGACTACCGACATTATAACAAAAAAAACGATGAATTCCTACTCCGAAAAATACGCTTTACTGAAATATATCGCAAGATATAGATGTACACTACTTATTTTACCACTATATGTGTGTTTATTCAAGCAAATTTTTGAATTTTTGAAACAAGTTAGAAAATTATGGTTATTAACCCATTTGCATTTTTACACGCACCAGGCGCGCAAAAAAACAGCAGCGCATCATGCGCTGCTGTCAAAATAAGTTGTATGATTGCGATTATACTGCTAAACGCCGATAATATGAAACCCGCAATCGACGTGAATCGTCTCTCCTGTCACTCCGCTCGAAAGGTCGGATACAAGGAACATCGCAGTTTTTGAAATATCATCGTGAGTGACCATGCGTTTAAGAGGTGCTTTTGCAAGGTATGCGTCTTTCATCTCATCTAGTCCTGAAACGCCTTTTGCAGCAAGCGTCTTGATCGGACCTGCCGATAGGGCGTTGATTCTAAAGCCGTCTTTGCCGATATCCGCAGCAAGGTATTTGACACTTGCTTCAAGTGCCGCTTTTGCGACTCCCATCACATTGTAGTTCGGTACAACCCTTTCACCACCAAGGTAGGTCAAAGTAATGATCGCGCCGTCCTCGTTCAGATGCTTTACAGCCTGTTTTGTTGTAGCGACCAAAGAGTACGAGCTGATTTCCTGAGCCATCAGGTAACCGTCTCTTGATGTGTCAAGGTATCTGCCTTCGAGTTCTTCTTTTTTAGCATGGGCGATACTATGGACCACACCATCTATTTTTCCGATCTTTTCACTGATCTCATTGAATGCTCTTGCGATATCTTCATCGTTTGTCACATCGCATGAGATTAAAAGCGCGTCTTCGTCGTTTTCTTTTGCCAATATCTTTTTCAAATTCCGTTCGCTTGAGTCACCGTAATACGTGTAAATGACGTCCGCGCCGTTGTCTCTGAGTTTTCTAGCGATGCCCCAAGCGATCGACCACTTGTTGGCAACCCCCATGACTACGACCTTTTTATTATTCATTAACATAATGTTCCTCCACTCTATTAGTACCTGCTTTTAATATTATATACTAAAAAAGAGTCTGTGAAAAGCCACAGACTCTTTTTAATACATTTTAGACCAAAGCTTCAAATTCATCAAGCACTTCGTCGAATACCGACAAGGCTTCGATGATGGCACCTGGTTCTGACATGTCTACGCCCGCAAGCTTTAGGGCATCAAGAGGGTAGACCGACCCACCGGATTTTAGAAACTCGAAATATCCTTCCAAGGCGCCTTCGGTTCCATCCAGGATTCTTTTTGATATCGCCATCGCGGCAGAGAAGCCGGTTGCGTATTTATAAACGTAGAAGGCATTGTAAAAATGAGGGATACGCATCCACTCGTACTTGATGGCATCGTCTAGGATCATCTCAGGGCCAAAATAGGTCTTATTCAGATCGAAATACATCTTAGACAAGTCGTCCACACTAAGTGGATTATCCTGCTCAAACGCCTCGTAGGCCTTCTTCTCGAATTCAGCGAACATGGTTTGCCTGAATACGGTACCTTTGAACTGTTCCATGAAGTGATTGAGCAGGAAGAGTCTCTCTTCGCGCTCAGTGGTATGCTCGAGGAGGTATCTCATCATGATCGCCTCGTTCACAGTCGATGCCACCTCAGCGACAAATAGCGAGTAACCGGATTTCACGGATGGCTGCGCCTTGTTTGAAAAATGGCTGTGCAGCGAATGTCCAAGCTCGTGGGCGAGTGTGAAGACGTCATTCAGGTTGTTCTGGTAATTGAGCAGTATATACGGCTTTGACCTGTAGGTTCCCCACGAATAGGCGCCGCCTCTCTTACCTTCTGTCTCATACACGTCAATCCAGCGATTGTCACGAGCTTCTAATAGAAGCTTCTCATATTCTCTTCCAAGGGGTTTAAGTCCCTCAAGTACCATTTCATATGCCTCATCGAAGGGAATTTCACGTTTTGCCTCAGCGACAAGCGGTGCGTAGACATCATAGATGTGCAGTTCTTCCACTCCAAGCATCTTTTTTCTCAGTCCTACATAGCGGTGCATCAGATCGACCTTTTCATTGATTGCCGCAACCAAATTGTCATATACGGCCACTTCGATATTGTCACTATCCAGAGACATCTGGACAGCCGAATCATATCCTCTGATTTTTGAAAGGGCGATGTCCTTTTTGACAGACGAGGTATAAGTCGAAGCGATGGTATTCTTAAGGGCTTCATAACTCTTGTAAAAATTGACGAACGCCGCTTTTCTGACCTCTTGGTCGGCATCCTCCATAAACTTGATATACCCGCCCTTGGTGAGCGGTTCTATGTCGCCGTTTGGCATGGTGACATCCTCATAGGTGATATCCGCATTATCGAGCATTCCAAAGATGGCCTGGGCCGCTCCCTGAACATCTCCGAACATGGCGATTAGCTGCTCCGCCTCGGGAGTGAGCACGTGCTCCTGCTGCCTGATCAGATTGTCGATCATGTGGTCGTAGTCGCTGAGCGCAGTTTCTGATTTCACTTTTTCAAGAAGCCCCGCCGCATCTAAACCAAGCAGTTCGGGCTCGATAAACGACACGGCAGCTGCAGCTTCGATCGCAACCGCGCTGGCACGTTCGAATCTTGTCTGAGACGTCGTATTTTTTGTGTTCTCATCCAGTTTCATGTGCGAGTAGGTGAAAAGGTCCGCCAGGTTCAGTTCAAGTTCGTCTCTCAGTTTAAGCACCACCGACAGGATATCACCGTCTAAGGAAAGCTTTCCTTTGTAGGTTGTCAGTTCTTTGATCTGTACTTTAACCGTCTTGATCAGAGCATCGAAGGACGCTTCTGTGAACATCTCGTCGATGGACCATTTAAGTGATTCATTTACATCATTTCTGTTTTTCATAGCTTCCCCTATCCTATAAGCGATTTGACCGCTTCTACTATTTTTACAATGTCCTCATCGCTAATCCAGTGATGTGTGACAAAGCGGTATTCCTTGTCTTCTGTTCCGTTGATGATAATTCCCTTTTGCCTTAAGCCCTCTACAAAATTTGTTTCATTGATTACCGATTCGGGTAATGTGAAAAATACCATGCTGATATCGCGTCGTTCCCAGATGACATCGATATTGGTGATAGCATCAAGCGCATGTGCGAGTCTTTCGGCTTTGGCATGATCGCCTTTCAAAAAAACAGGCATTTCCTTCATGGCGATAAGACCGGCAGCTGCTAGAATTCCAGTTTGTCTCATTCCGCCTCCCATCAGCTTTCTGTTTTTTCTCGCTCTTGCGATAAAGTTCTCACTACCAGCAAGTACAGAACCGATAGGAGCGCATAATCCTTTAGAGAGGCACACGTTGACCGAATCGGTGTACTCCGCTATGGTTTTGACATCAACACCCAGCACAGCCGCGGCATTAAAAATACGAGCACCATCCAAATGAAGCGGTATTGCGTGTTCTTTTGCAATCCCGTAGATCGCTTCCATATTTTCAAGCGGTACGACCGTTCCGTTTCCATGGGCGTTTTCCATACAGATCAGACCCGTGTCCGGATAATGGATGTCATCGGTTCTTATCAAGCTTTTCACTTCATCTACATTAAAAACGCCGTTTTTCGTAGTTGTCGCCCTAAGCTGTACACCGGCGATCACAGCGGCAGCTCCGACCTCATGCAAGACGATATGCGAATCGTGACCGACGATGATCTCGTCACCTCTTCTGGTATGTGTAAGAATCGCAAGTTGATTTCCGAAAGTTCCCGATGGTACGAATAGTGCAGCTTCTTTGCCAAGAAGGTCTGCGGCTGTTCGTTCAAGTTCAATCGTTGTCAGGTCGTCACCATATACATCATCACCAACAAGAGCGTTTGCCATTGCATTTCTCATTTTATCCGTTGGTTTTGTTACCGTATCACTTCTCAAGTCAATCATCATCAACACCTCTTTCTTTTTTTCGCTATTATCATTGTCTTACAAATCGTTTGACTTGTCGATGCTTTAACTAGAAAAAAGAGCTTCTGTACTCGTATTAACTACCGCGAAACGTTTTCACAAAGCATATGCCCATCGTTCGTCCTTAAACGAACATTGAATCACCTTTTGTCAATTATAGGACATGACCTTAAATGCGCATAAACGCTCTATTATACGATAAAATAAAGCGCAAAAAGTATTTACAAACACGAACTCGCTCGTTATAATAGCAATATTGAATCATCCGACCCAAAAACCGAAGGAGGCTCCAATGGAAAACTTACTCTACACCATCTACCCTGCAAAACAAACCAGCGAAGAAATAATCGAACTATTAAATGCAAATAGCAATATAAAGTTCGTGTCTTTAGTCGCTGTCGATTTAGGTAACAATCACACTGATGAGAAAATCCCTATGGAAATCATGCTCGAAGACTATAGCGCATTCATCGAAAAAGGAATCCAGACCGACGGATCATCTGTTTATCTTCCTATCATCGCTGAAATCAACAACGCCAAAGTCGATCTGATACCTGATACAAGCGTTAGATGGATCGTAGATTACAACGGCGCACACATCGACGAGAACACAAATCTTCCTGTAGGCACATTGATCATTCCAGCCTTCTTAAAACACGAGGGAGTATACGTGGATTCACGTTCGGTTTTAAAAGCAGCAGTTTCACATTTTGAGACTTCAGTAAAAGAACTGCTGATCAAAACCCCTTCAGCCTGCACTCATTTAGGAATCCAATCCGCTGACGAAATCGCCAAGGTCGTCCTAACAACAGCAACCGAATTGGAGTTTTGGGTGAAGACACCCGACTACACCACAGACATAGAAAAACTTTCGACTTCACAATCGCTTAAGGAACAGTACTGGAAGCGCACCGTGGGCCCTGTACGTACTGCGATGGAAAAATCGTTATTGGCCCTCAATCACTATGATTACATAGCCGAAATGGGACACAAGGAAGTAGGCGGCGTACCTGCAAGGTTGAAGCGCGCTAACGACTTCTCACACGTCATGGAACAGCTCGAGATCGACTGGAAGTATGATAGTGCGATGCAAACTGCAGACAACGAACTGTTCGCAAGAGACATCATCAGCGACATTTTTGTTAAAGAGGGATTAGAAGTCACTTTTAGGGCAAAACCGATTGAAGGCGTCGCAGGCAGTGGCGAACATCACCATATGGGCGTCGGTGTCATTACAACCTCGGGCAAATTCATCAACCTTTTCGCACCTCAAGATATGAAGAGCGATTATTTGAACCCCTTCGGTTACGGCGCACTGATGGGCATTTTAAACAACTACGAGGTCATCAATCCTTTTGTCACATCCACCAATGACGCATTCAACCGATTAAAACCTGGCTTTGAGGCTCCTGTATGTATCGTAGGTTCGCTTGGTCACAGCGTTTCAGAACCCTCTAGAAACCGTACAGTGCTCATAGGACTGGTTAGAGACATCGAACAACCTGCAGCCACACGTTTTGAGCTTAGGGCACCTAACCCTACCTCAAACACCTACCTTCTTACAGCCGCCTGTTACCAAGGTATGCTTGACGGTATGAAATACTCGGTTTCAAGTGAAAAATCTACTTCGGAACTACTTAAGGAACTAAGAAAAGAAGCTGGTCAAGCGGCCGACTATCTTGATCCTTCAAGAATGTACCTAAGCGAAGAAGACGTGTTCGAACACTATACTTCCGAAGAAAGAGACGCCTTGTTCTCAAAACCTCCAAGAAACGTATTCGAGAACATTTCAAGCTTCAAGACATTCGAGAACAAGCTTACCGTGCTAAAAGACGGCAATGTGTTCACCCCAAGCATCATCGCATCCTACGAAGCGACACTTCTCGGCCAGTGGACGACAGAGCTTGGAAACAGAATACTTCCTGAAAACGTGGATCTTGTAAGGAGCTGCAATCGCCTTCACAAGCTCGATGACGAAACGATAACGGATGTCGACGTAGTCAGATGGGAAGCCATTCACGCACTTAGAAAAGAACTGATGAAGGATAGCTTGTCGAACAAGAGCCTATTCACGCAAATCCGCGAGGCTATCGGCACACTCAATTACGAAAGAGTCTCTTACCTGCAAGTGAACATGAGCGAAAAGACCACTGAACTGAGAGACCTGTTTATCTCTTACAAGCAGAACCTTTTCATCATTGACTGAACCATCCCCTGAACACAAAAGAACGAGCCTGAAGATCAATCCTCTTCAGACTCGTTCTTTTTACTTGTAAACCTGGCGATACCGGGCAGTATCACTTTAAACAGGTTGTTTTTTCGCAAATTGGCAAACTTGACCCCGCCAAACTCAGCGACCGTCCTTTTGATTTTCACAAGGCCTAATCCATATTTTGTAAACCGATTCCCCTCATCTAGCAGCAACAACTGATGGTACAACCACGTATTCCTTCGTTTGGGTGTCGCTGAGCGTATGATGTTGTTCAGAGGCTCCCTGTCGAAGATCGCTCCAGGATTGCTGATCTCGAGGTTTTTAAGTCCCAAATACACGACAATGCCTCTTGACCAGTCAAAATAATCCCTGTGCACAAGCGCGTTCGTAAGCGCCTCTTCTATGCCGTCATAGGGGTAATCCAAATCCCCCATCAACCGTTTGACCTCATGGAGCGTCCGATCAAGCAGTTCAATGATCGTTCCGGTGATGATCATTTGCTTTCTATCCCTATCGCCCTCATGATAGATGATCTTCACGCTCGTATGGGGCAGAAACTGCTGAGGATTTTTTCCAAAGAGCAGCATCCCTCCAATGGTAGGATAAAACCGGTTGTCCTCCTGCTCATAAACAAGAATTCCAACATCCGACAGCAGGATCTCCTGTCCCGGTTCATATCTGCTGTTCGCAACCTGTTCAAGGTAAGCGTTCACTTTATCAAGGTCCAGATGTTCGATTCGGGCATTGAGGACTGGGATGAGTTCATTGTAAAAGAGTCCCGCATGTTGCATCATCGAAGCAATCTCATCGCGCCTTGCAAAGTCCGTAGTCGATCCGCGCCTGATATAGAACGCGCCGGTCTGCCTCATCTGGTGTGGCTTGTTATGGCTTTTAAAGACCGTAATGGCAATCACATACACCTTGTCGATAGGAACCGTCTCCACCCTGATGGTAATTGGCGGGTCGCATCGGTTGAGTACGATCTGCTGGATTTTTTCTTCAGGATAATCTGCAGGGTCCACGCCGATGATGCGCTTTGTCTTATCCTCTATGCCGATAATCAGATGCCCTCTGCCGCCTGGCGAGTTGGCTATGGCTATCACGTCTTTTGTAAGTTCTTTCTTATGACCTTCTGTGGTCAGCGATAAACACATTTTAAAATCCAGTTTCGGCCCCTCATGGGCAGACAACAACTTGACCAGTTTACCGTTATCCATAGGCTCCCCTCCCTTCGACCGCATACTTCCTATAGCTTTATTATACCCTTTCAAAACTCTTGCCACCACGACTTTTGAACAAAGAAAAAACCACTCCGACTGTGGAGTGGTTTTATAAGCTTCTTAAGAGTTGAAGAAAGCCCTATAGCCTTTAAAGGTCATATAGAGGTCGGCTTTTGAAATGACTTCGTAAGGACCGTGCATGCTTAATACAGGAACTCCGCAGTCGATGACATCAGCACCGCGATTTGCAAGGATGTAAGCGATAGTACCGCCGCCGCCTTGATCCACTTTACCTAGTTCACCTGATTGCCAGATGACTCCGTTGTCTTCAAACACGTCTTTTACAAATCCTACGAATTCCGCATTCGCATCAGAGCAGCCGCCTTTACCGCGTACACCCGTATATTTTGAAATGCATATTCCATAATTTATTTTTGAAGCGTTGCGCTTATCAAGCACATCAGGGAAGTTGGGATCGAATGCCGCAGTCACATCTGCAGAAAGCACTTTTGTATGGTGGAATGAGCGTCTTAACTTAAGCTCAAGTTGAGTATCCGCCTGTAAGGCGATCAGTTCCGCCACGCAGTTTTCAAAGTATAGGGATTCAGATCCTGTGTTACCCTGAGATCCTACCTCCTCTTTATCCATAAACATGCCCACTGAAGTGAATTCAGGCATGTCGACATCAAAGATCGCTTCGATTCCCGCATAAGAGCAGACCCTGTCATCATGACCGTAACCGGAGATAAGCGATCTGTCAAAACCTACGTCACGAGCATTGCCCGCCGGTACTATTTCGATTTCCGATGAGATGAAATCCGATTCGGAAATATTGTATTCCTTCTCCAAGTGAATCAGCATCGCTTCTTTCACTTTTTCCTTAGCGTCTTTGTCTTTTACAGGGATAGAACCGATCAACAGGTTTAAGCCTTCACCGTTTATGCCCTCCGCAAGCGTTTTCGCCATTTGATCTTTTGCCAAGTGCGGTAGTAAGTCTGTGATATAGAAGACAGGATCTGTTTCTTTGCTTCCAATTGCAAAGTCAACTGTTTCTCCACCCTTTTTCACAACTCTGCCGTGTAGTGCAAGTGGCATCGATGTCCACTGATACTTTTTGATTCCACCGTAATAATGCGTCTTGAAAAGCGCAAGTTCAGCGTCTTCATATAATGGGAAAGGTTTTAAATCGATACGCGGCGCATCGATATGTCCGCCGACGATTCTCATTCCCTTTTCGATATCTTGCTTTCCGATGACAAAAAGAATTACTGATTTGTCTCTGTTGATCGCATAGATTTTTTGACCGGCTACTAATTTTTCACCTTTTTCAACAATCGAATCCAAAGAAACATAGCCTTGTTCTTTTGCAAGTCTTACGATTTCTCTTGCAGACTCACGCTCCGTTTTTCCAGCGTCTAAAAACGACTTATAACGCTCGCCTAGCGCGAATGTCTTTTCACTTTCCTGTTCGTCGATCACCGACCAGACATTTTTAAATGTGTATCCCTTACTTTTAAAATCCGCCATTTGGTAAAATCCTCCTTAGTATGTCTACTCCATAGAGTCAATACCCTATTAGTTTAACATATTTCGGGTCTGAAAGTAATTTAGTATATCAAATTTTTTTTATGTTATGTTTAAAAGCGTAGATAGCGGCTTGTGTGCGATCGGTGACGTTGATCTTCTTAAAGATGTTCGACACATGGTTCTTGACCGTCTTTTCACTGATAAACAGGGTTTCAGCGATATCCTTGTTATTGAGCCCCTCAGCGATAAGTGTGATCACTTCATATTCACGGTTGGTGAGTATCTGCTTCTCATCCTTCATCGCTCCGTATCCCTTGACTAGATGATTGGCAAGAACGGGTTGTATGTAAGTTCCACCTTCATAAACTTTCTTTATCGCCATCATCAGGCTGTCGGCGTCGACATCTTTGAGCAAGTAACCGGACGCTCCAAGAGACATTGTTTCCAGCAAGTACTGGGCATCGTCATGAATTGTGAGCATGATCACTTTGACATCAAGTCCCATTTCCTTGATTCTTTTCAAGGCTTGTATACCGTTGACGACGGGCATATTGATATCAAGAAGCAGCACATCGGGTTCTAGCTTCTTGCATAACTCAATGGTTTCTTCCCCGCCAGCGGCAAGTCCTGTTATCACAAGATTTTCGTCCAGACCCAGCAGTTGTTTCAATCCCTCTCGCATCAGCGCATGGTCATCCGCGATCATTACCTCAATCTTCTTCATAATAGCCCTCATCCCTAATCGGTATCACAATTCTCATTCTAGTACCTTTGTCAGGAACAGAATAGATTTCCAGATCACCTTTGAGTAGTTTGACACGCTCTTTCACTCCATATAAACCAAATCCCGAGCTTTCATCTATCGAATCCAGCCGTTTGGTCTCATCTATTCCTTTTCCATTATCATGGATACCGATCTCCAACCGATCATGCAGTATGTTGAGTTCCACAACAGCCTTTGTGGCTTGGGCGTGCTTGACTATGTTGTTCACGCCTTCCTGTATGATCCTGAAGGCCGCAAGTCGAACTAGCCTGCTTAACTTGTCTTGTTCCTGCGACTTGACCACCAGTTGTATCGGAAGGTCATGGTACTCAAAAACGTCGTTGATGAACTTTTGAACCGTAGGTACCAGCCCTAGGTCTTCAAGTGACATCGGCATCAGGTCATAGATGATCCTTCTGATATTCTTCAAGGAATCCCTGACGACCTCTCTGAGCAGTTTCAGCTCAACTTTGGCTTTAACAGGATCGATATCGAGCAACTTTTCAAAATACTCGGTTCTAATCACCACATTCGAAAGAATCTGGGCCGGTCCGTCGTGTATTTCCCGACTCACCCTTCGTCGTTCTTCTTCCTGCGCCTTGATGATTCTGATACCTAGATTATCTCTTAACTTCATATCTTCGACACGTTCAGAAAACGCACCTGTCAGGTAATCGAGCGCCACCCCTACCTTGGATGTCAGCTTTTCAGAGCGTTTCATCACCTCTCTCGAGTCCCTGATGCGCATCTCAAGCTTGGTTCTTTCCTTGATGAGTTCGCCTTCGCTATGTCTTTTTATCGAAAGCTTGACTTGCAAATCCCTAGCGGTGTCGTAGGCTTTTTTGATTTCGGGTTCGGTAAATTTCTTAAAATCCTTTGAAACCTGCAATAGTCGTTGACGGCTTGCCTTTTCCTGTATTTCCAATTTATCTACTTCATCGATGACCATGGCGATTTTATGCTGGACATCGACCAATTCTTCTTCTAGGGTCTTTACATCATTTCGCGCTTTTTCGGCAATTTCAAAAATTTCTTGCTTGCCTTCTTCAATCGCTTCTACTGTCTTATTTAAAATTTCATCCATTTGCTTAACGTCAGAATGCATAAGAAACCCCCATCATCGTCTTATCTTCTTACTTTAATGCATCTTAAGGCCCATTAGAAGTGACTATAGTCCCATTATAGCAGATTCCATACCAATAACAAAAAAAACACTGGCGGGAGTATCCGCCAGCATTTCAACTCTATTCCTCTTTCATGCCCATTACAAGCGCTCTTTCCTCTTCATCGAAGATATTCTCAAGGTCAAGGACAATGGCGATCTGATCGTCGATCTTCGCGATACCTGAGATGTACTTGCCACCCTTGCCTTTTATGATTTCAGGAGCAGGCTCGATATTGTCATCCGTGATCCTAAGCACCTGCGAAGCTTCGTCTACCAAAAATCCGATATCCTTGCCGTTAAAGTTGATGTTGATGATACGGGTCTCTTCAGACAATTTTGTTTCTTCAATGACAAAGCGTTTTTTCAAGTTGACCACCGGAATGATGTCACCCCTTAAGTTGACCACACCTTCGATATAGGAAGGCGAATTAGGCACACCTGTGATTTCTTTGTATTCCGTGATTCCGCTGACATTGGATATTTCCACACAGAATCTCTCTTCACCTAGTTTGAATACTACATATTGCATTTCAGCCATGTTTACACCTCCGACTATCTCTTTTCGTACTTCACATTGGCAAGGTTTCCCCTAACATATGTTCTTAAGTTACCCAAATATTCATCCCTCAACTCTTTTTGTTCCTTTAATTCTTCTTCGCTCAAAGGTTCTACCTTCTTTTTTCTTGCGATTTCATTCAATCTGTCCAGTTTCGTTTTTTCTAGCATCGTATTCTCTCCAAATAATAAGAAAACCCAAACAACAATCACTGTTTGGGTTAATGTTGTTATTTCAATTGTCCTATAGTCGACTCTACTTTGTCAACTAAAACATGAGATTTTACAAGTTCGAACACTTTGTTGATATCGTGATACATCACTCTATCCTCTTCAAGCTTAGGTACGACACTTCTTACGATGTCGTATGCAGCTCTTGTGGCTGGTGCCATTTTTGAAGTATCGCCGAACTCAAGCGCTTGACAAGCCGCAAGCAGCTCAATAGCGATCACATTCATCACGTTGAAGTTGATGTCTCTAGCTTTTCTTGCTGCGATCGTTCCCATGCTGACGTGGTCTTCCTGATTGGCAGATGAAGGAATCGAGTCCACACTTGCAGGATGGGCAAGTACCTTGTTCTCTGATACAAGCGCTGCAGCAGCGTATTGCATGATCATAAAGCCTGAATTCAAGCCGCCTTTTTCAGTAAGGAAGGCGTGAAGTCCTGAAAGTTGAGGATTGACTAGACGCTCAATCCTTCTTTCAGACACGTTGGCAAGCTCCGCAAGAGCGATCGCCAAGAAGTCGAAAGGTAGCGCCATCGGTTGTCCATGGAAGTTACCTCCAGAGATCGCATCACCTTGTTCAGGGAACAGTACCGGATTATCAGTAACCGCGTTCATTTCAATCGCGACTTTATTTTCGATGAAGTTAAGCGCGTCCTTGCTCGCTCCGTGTATCTGAGGGATGCAGCGCAGTGTATAGGCATCCTGAACTCTGATCTCACCTTGACGGGTAGTCAGTCCGCTGCCTTCTAGAATCTGAAGCATGTTGGAAGCCGTATCTATCTGACCCTGATGCGGTCTTACCGCCTGAAGTCTAGGATCATAGGCATCAGTGATGCCGTTTAAAGCCTCTACTGTTAGGGCAGCTGTGATATCTGCCAGTTTTGCAAGCTTTAATCCGTCATAAAGCACATGTGCGCCAGTCGATGTCATGACTTGCGTACCGTTTATAAGGGCAAGACCTTCTTTTGAAGTCAGCTCGATTGTAGGAATTCCCGCCTTATCCATCGCTTCCTTACCTGTCATCGCAACGCCTTCATACCAGGCTTCGCCTTCTCCAAGCATCACAAGCACCATGTGTGAGAGCGGTGCCAAATCGCCACTTGCACCCAAAGAGCCCTTTTCTGGAATCATTGGAACCACATTTTTATTAAGCATGTCAAGCAGGGTCTGAATCGTAGAAAGACGAGCTCCTGAATGGCCTTTTGCAAGCGCGTTGGCACGTAAAAGAACAATACCGCGGGCGATATCTTCAGCAAATGGTTCGCCGACACCGCAGGCATGTGAAATGATCAGATTACGCTGCAGGTCCTTCGTCTCATCCTTTGAGATCGAAACATCGCTAAACTTACCAAAACCTGTTGTAATGCCGTATACTACTTTTTTATTGTCAACAAAATAATCTACAAGTTCACGCGCTTTGTTGATCGCACCAACCGATTCCTCTGTCAATGAAACCATCGCCTTACCGCGAGTGACAGCGATGAAATCTTCAAGTGTCAACGAACAGCCATCAATCTTAATAAATGACATAATAAATCCTCCTGAAAAGTTTAAGAAAACGATATCCCTAGTGATTAAATTATAGCACAGCAAGTCAAGCACAGGGCTTTAGATAGATAAAGTAGATTCATCTATCCCCGCAAAATAAAAAGACACCAGGAAAATCGCCTGGTGTCCACCACTACTTTTTGTTATACTTGCCCTTCGTGCTTTTACGATCGTTTGATTTAGACTGTTTCTTCAGCGCCTGCGCTGCTGCGCTCTTCTTCTTTTTAGGCGCTTCCTTTTCATTATACATGGCTCTGACTTCTCTTTTTACTTCTCTTTCACTTTGCTGGGCTCTAGGCTTGATCAGACATTTTTGTCCGTTTCCGATCAAATCCGTCCTTCCAGCCTCCTGCAAGGCTCTTTCCACCCATTTATAGTTGTTGGGTCTGCTATACTGCAGCAGACATCTCTGCATCATTTTTTCTTCGAAGGTCTTTGGTACATAAACCTCTTCGCCGTTTCTTGGATCGATTCCCGTGTAATACATCGTAGTCGAGATCGTTCCAGGAGTAGGATAGAAATCCTGAACCTGCTCGGGTTGATAGTTCGTGTCCCGCAGGTACTCAGCCAGTTTTATCGCCGACTTCAACGTACTTCCCGGATGCGAACTCATCAGGTAGGGTACTATATATTGCTCTTTTCCGACCCTTTGGGTTGTTTCATAGAACCTTTTGACAAAGTCGTCGTAGATCTTTCCGCCCGGTTTACCCATCTTTTGCAAAACTTCTGGCGCGATATGCTCCGGCGCGACTTTAAGCTGTCCGGACACGTGGTGCTCGCAAAGTTCTGTCATAAACTCGTCGTCAGGATCCGCCATCAGATAGTCGTATCTAAGCCCCGAACGCACAAAGACCCTTTTGATGCCGTCGAGGTCCCTAAGCTTTCGCAACAATTCAAGATAATCCTGATGGTCGATTTCCAGGTGCTTGCACGGCTTAGGGAACAGACAATCCTTGCCTCTGCATGTACCTACCTTCAACTGTTTTTTACAAGACATGTGCCTGAAGTTGGCAGTCGGTCCGCCGACATCGTGTATGTTGCCCTTGAACCCCTTTACATCCTTGAGCTTATTCGCTTCTTCGATGATGGACTCATGGGATCTTGTTTGGATGATCCTGCCTTGGTGGAAGGTCAACGCGCAGAAGGAACAGCTGCCGAAACAACCTCGTTCGCTGACAAGGCTGTACTGCACTTCCTGTATCGCGGGTATGCCGCCCATCTTCTCATAGATAGGATGAATTCTTCTCATAAAATTCAGATCGTACACTGCGTCCATTTCTTCCTGAGAAAGAACCATGGCAGGTGGATTCTGAACCAGAATCTTTCTTCCATGCGCCTGAATCAGAGTTTTACCCCTGATCGGATCCTGTTCTAGATACTGGTCTTTAAAGGCTTTTACATACTGATTTTTATCGGCCACGACCTCTTCATAGGAAGGTAGCTCGATCGCACCTAAGAGTGATGGCATTTCATCGGTGATATAGCAGGTCCCGTGGACATGCTGGATATAATTGATCTCCATACCGGATGCCAGAAGCTCTGCGATTTCGACGATCGGTTTTTCACCCATGCCATAGATCAAGAGGTCCGCTTCCGAATCGACGAGAATCGATCTTCTCACAGCATCCTGCCAGTAGTCGTAGTGGGCGAACCTTCTTAGGCTCGCTTCTATTCCACCGATGATGATCGGCATTTTCTTGTAGGCGCCCTTGATCAGGTTGCAGTACACAAGCGTCGCACGATCGGGACGCAGACCCATCTTCCCGCCTGGAGAGTAGGCATCTGTGGTTCGTCTTTTTTTACTGACACTATAATGGTTGACCATTGAATCTATATTTCCGCCAGAAACCAAAAATGCGTATTTCGGGCGACCAAGCACCTTCACCGAATCCGGGTTCTTCCAGTCCGGCTGCGCGATGATGCCCACATTGAAACCGGCCCGCTCAAGCACTCTTGCGATGATCGCATGTCCGAACGAAGGGTGATCCACATACGCATCCGCAGATACGATAATGAAATCACACTGGCTCCAGCCGCGTTTTTCCATATCTTCCTTACTAATTGGTAAAAAGTCTTTTAACATTTTTACGCCTTTCCACTAAAAGGACTGTTCCATCAGTTTACCCGCTTGAACAGTCCCTAAAATTTTTATCTACATTAAATTCGTTTTGTACTGTCCCTTATTATAATTTCATATGGCATAATAATCAACTTATCTTTTGGTTCCTGACCATTAATTTTTTTTATGATCAAGCGAACCGCAATAGCACCAATGTCGTAGATAGGATGTTTAATTGTCGTAATCTTTGGTCGATAGATCCTTGAGATCCTCGAATCATAGGATCCAGCCACAGAAATATCCTCGGGAACGCTTAGTCCGTTATCGACGATGGCGTTGATTGCACCGACAGCCATCTCATCGGACGCCGCGAAAATCGCAGAGGGCTTGTCGCCTTCCTTTATCAGAGAATCAACAATCTTATAAGTCTCTTCAAGACTGAAGTAGCCTTCAAAGACCCTCGCAGGATTGAACTCGATCTTGTTCTCCTCAAGGGCGTTCCTATACCCTTTCACCTGATCCACACCAAAGGACTCATGGTCGTCACCGGTTCTGATGAGAGCGATGTCCGTGTGCCCAAGCGTCACAAGATAATTCGTCATGTCATAGCACGCCTTGGCCTGGTCGATCGAAACCGAAAGCACATCAAGCTCCGAACCGTCCCTATTGATCATCACAATCGGCAGATTCAGCGCCTTGATGATATCCTTATGGATCTCGTTGATTTTTCTTGTGATGAAGATGATTCCTTCCACTTGCTTGGATTTGAAGAGTTCAAAGTATCTGATCTCCTGCTTCAGCTCGCCGTACGAATTACACAGAATGATATCATAACCGTAGGTCTTGGCGATTTCCTCGACCGCATTCAGCAGTTCTCCTACAAAGGTGCTCGAAATGTCGGGAATCATGACTCCGATCAGTTTTGATTTTTTCATGACTAGGTTTCTAGCCACCGGATTCGGGCTGTACCCAAGTTCCTCAATCACTTCGAAAACTCTTTTTTTGATATCTTCCGACACGGGCTTAGACCCGTTGATTACACGCGATACGGTCGAAATCGACACATTCGCCTTCTTTGCTACATCTTTAATCGTTATTGACATGTTTACTCCCCCTTATAACAAAAGTGTGCCGATTACCCCTGATAGGTGTTTGACAAAGTTATAGTGCTTAAATTCGAACTCAAATTCTTTGATCGGTACCCTTACGACGATAACCCCTTGTTTTTTCGAATTTCTTACGATAGGGCATACGATATAGGATTTCCAATTTGGCATTCCCGTGAAGTTGTCGATGTCCTCGACATCGTTCCACTGGATGAAATAGCCGTCTTCCTTCCCTTTTAATATATCCTTGAGCAAAGCATAATCAAAGGTATGGGCATTCGTCTTGTCGCTTAAGGCTCTTGAATGCTCAAATACTTTGATCGACCTGCCCGTTCCTGTGACAAGAGCCACATCGTGTCCTTCTGTGATATCTAAAATCACTTGTAGGGACTTGCTGATTTTCTCATCCACAGTCTGGTCTTCAGAGATCAGATCGATCACGTCGATCATCGATTTTATGATCCTGGCGTCATTCGACACATTTCCAGACAGTATTCCAGTAAGTTTATCATAACGCTTGTTGACTTCTCTTCTGGAGCCGTCGAAAAGGGTTGTCCTGTCCCTACCTGAGTTCTTAGAATCATACAGGGCCTGATCTGCTTTCTCGATCAACTCATCTTCTGTATGTCCCATATCGGGATACGTCGAGATACCAAGGCTGATCGTCAGCGGATGGTTCTCTCCTAAAAGGTTTGCTTCCTTGACTTGCTTGCGTATTTTCTCACTCACCGTATAGGCGTCCATCGATCCCGTTTTAGGCAGCAGAATGATGAATTCCTCTCCGCCATAACGACCTGCGAAATCACCGTGGCGAATCGCATTCATGATGATCTGGCCGATATTGAAGAGTACCTCGTCACCCTTTCGATGCCCGTAAGTATCATTGACGGTTTTAAAGTGATCGATATCCGCCATGATCACCGACAGCTCATAACCGAACTTTCTTGAATCGATGATCTGTTTGCTAAACTCCGTCTCGATATACTTTCTTAAAAAGACGCCAGTCAGCTTGTCGACACTCGACTCCTTTTTTAGCTTAAAGTTGTCCAGCATCATATAGATCAGCGAATTCAGTTCCTTAACCGCCTCGAAGCTGGCTTCATTGATGTTGTTAAGCAAGGTGTGCGACGACAGGTATAGATAGCCTGAAATCTCGTGATACTCTGGTATGCGCTCATCGTACTTTCTTCGATGAGGGCCTTCGTCGTTGCCGCTGACACTATAGATGGGCAGACAGATTACAGCGGTCTTGTCAAAAGTGTGTCTTTCGATAAGCAGCCGTTTTGAATTCTCAATCAATAGCCCGTCTTTGATCTCGTGCTGATGCCTGATGAACTGTTTGATATCTATCGCAGGTATGTTTTCATCAGAACTGAAAATTTCATCGACTTCACCATTGTCGTCCAGTAAAAAAACGAATCCGGATTCCGACAAGGTCATTTGAGTCAGGTATCTGATGACTAAAACGATATTGTGCTGCTGGTCCCTTTCTAGAGCCGACAAGAGGTCGTTCATATCGTTAAGTTTGATTCCGTATCTTTTTGAGTAGGCATCTTTGATGGAATGTCTGAATTTTTCATTCTCGAAGCTGCCGCTGATCCCTTCCAGATCGAAATACTCGTCAAGACTGCTGCTCTTACTCGCACTTTCATACTTAGGGCTGATGGCAAGCTTGTCTTTGAGGATCTGGATCTGATGGTAGAGCTTCATTCTTAAGGGGTCTTTAAGCACATAGGAATCCCTTAGTTTTTTTGGAACGCTCATCGTTTGGTCATGGACGATTCCTAGGGCTTCTAGGTAATAAAGGAGTGCTTTATAATAGTCTCCGCTCTCATAGTATCCGCTTCCCATGATGAAATAGATCAGCCATCTGTTTTCAAGATTGATATCCTTTTCATACCGTCTGAGGATATCCTCATACCTTGAAACATGCGACCCCTCTTCAAGGGCGGTCACCACGAGCATCCGCTTAAGTAGCATGGACTGTGTTTCATTTCCTTGAGGAATTCCGTAATAGTAATCCATAATCCGCCTTAGCTCCGTACCGCAACCAAAGCATATGATATCCAGACTCAAGTCCAAGAGCATATCCTTGACATAGAGTTCCTCTATCGGATGTACCGCATTCTTTATGAGTCCTTCGATATGATTGTAATCGATCTGACAAAGTTCGCGTCGGCCGCTAAAAACATGGTCGATGACAAACTGTAGCAGACGGTGCTTATACCTTGATATCTGATCGATATAGCCTATCTCGGGATCGTTGAGCTTATCCATAAAGGAACTTGCGAGTTCAAATTCGCGCATTCTCAGATAGAACATCGCCGAAGCATAGAAGTACTGGTCGACTCCGATGAACTTGATCATGTCCTCATACTTCTCATACAGCTTTTCAAACCGTTCCATATAACGATGGGCTTCGCTATAATGCTTGAGAGACAAATGCGCCTCAAAGAGGTTCATCGTTCCTATGATGATGCCGTCCATATTTTCGGTTTCTTCAGAAATCTGCTCGGCTTCCAGGTAATAGGCGATCGCCTGTTTTATGTTTCCGTCAAGCATGGCGATCTCGCCAAGATTGTTAAGGTAGGTGCTTCGGCCCTCGATCACATTGTTCTTCACCATGATGTCGAGCGCTTGCTGGAAGTATTCGCGTCCCTTTTCCACATCTCCAAGCACGTTGAGGGCGATGACGCCTAAGTTGTTGTATGACCTTGACAGCTCAATCTTGTTTCCTGCCTTATCCAAGTAGTTGCTTGCAGATAAAAAGCATTTGAATGCGAGATCGTATTCTTCCATGCGATTGGCAAAGATGCCCTTGTTGTTCAAATAACGACCGATATAGTAGTCATTCTTAAGTTCTTCACATAGCGACAGGTTCTCAGAAACGATTTGCCTAGCCTCTTCGTTCTTACCCACCGCCAAAAAGTATCTGAATTTATGTAGCCCCAGCTCCAGCAGTCCGATATCATAGCCTATTCCTGATGCAAGGTCGCTTATCTCATCGAACAAGGTCTCGATTGCAAGAAACATCTTTCGATTTACCATGATCTCAGACAGCTTGATCAGCGCGTCAATTTTGACGATCGTCATATGATAATCGTCAGCAAGCACAACCAGCTGCTGATAGAGGTCATAGGCCTCTTTGCTTTCGCCGATCTGATAGTGAATGTCCGCGATCGACTTGAGGGTCTTCGCTCTCCACTCGGGAGCTTCGACTTCTACAAAAAAGTCAAGCGCCTGATGATAATAGGACATCGCCTGTTTGAACAGCGACAGACTTGTCATCTTATCACCGAGCTGTACGGCATATTCAATCGCTTTTAGCGTCTGATTTGAATTTGCAAGGTGGTTGATGAGTTCCTCTCCGTTTGTTCCCTCTTTTAAAAAGAGAACCTCCACCGCATCCGCCGCGTTCCTGTGATATTCAAGACGTCTTACATCGGATATTTTAAAATAGACCATTCTAAGCAAGTTGCGGTTGTAGTAGTCATAGGTGTAACCCCAATCCGAATACTTGATCTGAATGATTTTAAGCTCGATCAGCTGGGATACCTTGGCATCGAACGCTCCACCACTGACTCCCGCGACATCCATGATCTGCTCTCTTGGCATGGGTTTGCCGAACACGGACAAGGCTTCAAGGATTCTTATGCTTTCCTCGTCAAAGGTGGACAAACTCCTTAGCGTCGCTTCATCCAGACTTTGCGGCAACTCGATGGCGTTGAACTCGTTATCTGTGACATGCCATTTACGGTCCTCGCCTATGTAGATGAAGTCGTTCATAAACATGTGTTTGACGACTTCTTCAATATACCTTGGATTACCGGATGCTTCAGAAACGATCAGCGATGCCAGATTTACCGGTTTGCGCTCGATTAATAGAATCTCCTTGAGGTATTCCGCCGCCTGATCGATTGAAAACCCGTCCATCACAAGTTCCTGGTATTCCGAACTGTCCTGAATCGTTTTGTAGGCAGCGGCAACACCCGCAGGCAATTCCTGATAAGAACAGATCATATAAAGGGGCGTGCTCTCATTGAGCTTCAAGAGCGACTCTAAAATCATAAGTTCGTTGATGTCCAGCATGTCCACATTGTCGAGGATGATGACCATCCCGCCGATCGCAGCCATGTCAAGAATGAAGCTTACCAGTCGGTTGTTTAGTTTTAGACGTTCTCTTTCTTCCTTAAGTGAATCAGAAGGTTGCACCTTCCAAATTTCAATCATTTCTGGAATCAGCTTGACAAGCTCCTGCCCGTACTTATCGATAAGCGTTTTTGGAACATCCTGATTTCGAATGATTTCATAAACGATCTGCGTGAACACCTTGTGCTCACCCCGCAGATTCTTATCGACATCGATAGCAATCAACGCTCTGCCAAGCATCCTCTGCTCATAGGTGATCTCACGCAGGAACCTGCTTTTTCCTATTCCCGATGGACCGATGATAAACGCGCCCGCTTGCCCTTTCATGTTATCCACACGATGGGAGATCTGCTGCTTGATCAGCATGAGTTCCTTACTGCGCCCTATCAATTTAGAGTTGAAGTTAAGCCGTTCGTAATAGGTCTTATCCTTAAAAGGATACACTATCACCTTCGACTTCACTAGTTTTTCAATAAGTTCATCGATATCCTGGAGCCGATTGGCCGGCTCTACGGACAGTCCATGACTGATCGCTTCTACCAGTTCGTCGTAGTATTGCTGCTCGTCCTTGTGGTCATCCATTTCTTTAATCGCGCCTAGGATATCGTCATATAGCACACACAAGCAGTAAATGTCAGAATATCGCCCTTTTTCAGTTCCTTTGATTATCTCTGGAGCAAGTACTCTTCTCACATTCGAGTCATTCACATGCGCTTGATCCAAATAGCCGTAAAGGCTTGGAAGATCCCTTAACTTTACTTTTAAACCGTCCTTTTTGTCCCTGATGATCAAAAAATTGTCAGGGGTTAGAAAGGAGTAGACTTCCCCTCTAAAATGTAAAAATTGCACCGCATATAACACTTGAGTCAGTATGCCTCTTTTTTCGGCAACCGTTAAGTGTTCGTAGGGTACAAGTTCTGTTTTCTTATAATGTTCAAGCACATAAAAATATTCATTGTCTTCGGTTACTTTGTTGTCTTTGGATACAACGGTGTCAAATCTCAAGGCTGATAGGAGATGTTCGTGTTCGATCGCGGCAAGGCGGATAAATTCTTTGCTATAATACTGATAAAGCTCATTGGAGTGATGATTCTTACCGAGTATTTTTATAAGCAGTTTCTTTTTTTGCCTTGTGAGATCGATTGCGGAGTAGTACTTACCATAGTGATCTTCCGCTTCTTCATTTAATAATTGATACCGCCGATTGATGACCGTCATAAACTCAGCTCCTTGTTAGATTACCAACAATTCGTTCAATATCGCTATACTTTTGGCTAACGACTCACGTTCTTCTTCATTTAGTTTTTTTAAGTTGTCGGTAATATACTTCCTACGATGGTGAAGCACTTGCTCAATCAGGTCATTTCCCTTTTCAAGCACCTTCACACGGTAGACACGTTTGTCTTTTTCATCCTTATATCGTTTAACCAGCTGCGATTTTTCCATTCGATCGAGTAAATCCGTGATGGTGGAACAGGCCAGATACATTTTTGAGCTCAACTCACCAAGAGTCATTTCACCATCAAACACCAAATACAGCAGCGCGTTAAACTGAGGTGTCGTTATATCGAACTCCGAAAGAATTTCACGCCCTTTGTTTTTAACCTTGACGCAGATAGAGCGCAGGTCTTTTTCCACATCTACAATCAGATCATCGTATTGATTCATTTTTTTCTCCTCGTGATGGCAATACAAGTTAACTTTCCTTCATAATTATAACGTATTTTAGTGTACTTTTGTAGAAGTTTTCCCGTTTTTCCTCAATAATCAACGCATTTTTCCTGATTAATTTCTACTTATCGAATTTTCTGACAATACCGGCGCATGAGTTGAACCAGTATGTGCTGAATATGCGTCCCCTTCACAAATAACCGAATCATGGGCAAAGTAAAGCGGATTAAAAGTGGATAACAAAAAATAAGTTAGTAGACCTATACACAACATCTCGTACCCCCCATTAAACTGGTATTTATGGCCTACAAGATGATGGGATTTGATACCACTTTCAAAATAGTGCGAGAATATAATTGTTGAATTCGTAACACAAATTTAATATACTGTAAACTAGGCTAGTAAAATATCCTGCTTATATTATTCACAATCGTGTTTAACATAGATCTCACAGAGGAGAGAAATCCTGAAAAAGAGCGAGAGTTTCGGGTGAAAGAGGAGCAAGTGAACTATTTCAAATTGATCAGAGATCGTCTGAACAAGAAAGTGACGATTATGATCATACCTACCGCAGAAGGTGAAATAAAGCAAGTAAGATTGCTTAAATCCCTAATGGTCGCAGCCGTATTCCTTATGGTATCGATTGGTCTATTCTTGACGACTTCCAGCGTTTTACTACTGAGAAATAATCAGACCCTAGCCAATGAAAACACAGATTATAGTGATGCGATCGTCTACAAGGACGACGCGATCGCCGCACTTTCCGGCATCACCTCACAGCAAGAGACAGAGATTTCGCAGTTGTCACATCAGGTCACCGTTTCTGCGGACTATTTCAATAATAAGCTAAAAGAAATCGCTGTGCTTGAGGGTGAACTGAATCAACTGATCGGCATGTTCAACCAGCGTACCGACTTGGAAGTAAAAACACCAGTCAGCCGTTCTGGCAACTTTTCTAACGATGTGACACAGGAAGTTTCCGTTTTGGATGACCTGTCGAACTGGGAGGGCGAAGATGTCCTATCCGATCAGATCGCTGAACAGATCAGCGCCTATTCAGCACTTGCAGGCGAGCTTGAAAACACACTGGATTTCTTAGATGCAAAACCTACTTTGATGCCTGTAAATGGCATTATCACCTCTAAGTTCGGAAACAGGCGCGATCCCATCACTAGAAGGATCGCATTCCACAAGGGTATCGACATCGCAAACAGCACGGGAACCTCGATACACGCCGCTGGCTCTGGTGTCGTGACCTTCGCAGGCTGGAGCGGAACTTACGGTAGAGTGATCGTCATTTCACACGGATACGGTTACGAGTCGGTCTATGCCCACAATAGCAAGATTTCAGTAAAAGTCGGCGATCAGGTCACAAAAGGTGATGTCATCGGCAAAGTCGGTTCCTCAGGAAAAAGCACAGGACCACATACGCATTTCGAAGTTCATTTCGAAGGCGTTCAAATAGATCCATTGACAGTACTCAATAAGTAAATCAGGAGGAATTACATGTTTCCAAGGAAAGATCAGACAGCTAAACTCTTCGACATCATCGTCGGCAAAAATTCAACAATCGAAGGTAAAATCACATCAGAAGGCTCTGTAAGGATCGACGGTCAACTGACAGGCGATGTTATCAGCAAAGGTGATGTTCTTATCGGACCGGATGCAAAGACAACCGGACATATCGAAGCGATCAATGTCGAGATTTCAGGCGAGGTTGAAGGCAATGTGACTGCGTCAGGCGCTTTTAGAATTTACGAAACGGGAATGCTGTTTGGCGATATAAAAGTATCAAGCTTTGCGATCGACGAGGGCGGTGTCTTCGAAGGCTTATGCCATATCAATACGCAAGGTGTCAAGTCACCTGCTAGAAGGAAACCTGTTGACAATTCCCTAGGACTTAAAAACAAGGATTCAGAAAAGCAAAACGACATGGATAAGAATAATAAGGACGCTCAAAACATCAAGAGCGTAAAATAATAAACAGCTAGGCTCATGCCTAGCTGTTTTCTTTCTGTTCATGACCTAGTTCAGTCGAACTTAAGTCCTTTTAGCGCATCGCCGAATAGGTTGCCGATACTGTTGGAGTTTTCTTCATCAGCCTCTTCCTCTTCGTAGGCATCCACTTCAAAGTAATAGGAAAGTTCAATTCGTTTTCTTTCCTTATCGATAGAAACCACTTCAAGCACATGTGCATTTTCTGTGCCTTTCACCTCTACAGGTAGATCCTTTTTAAACAATGAACCCTGGATACCTTCTACGAGCTCATAGAAATAGAAATTCTGATTTTCACCGTTCGGATACACCTCAAAGACATCTCCCACAGCGACTTCTTCATCAATCCTAGACCATGGGTCCTCAATCAGGTCCTTAAGGCTCAGGATGAGTTTTTCATCTCTTTCGCTAAGCTCCCTGATGACAAGTTTGAGCACATCGCCTTCACTGATCAGGTCCTCGGCCTTTGTCTCTCTTGAGTAGCTGACTTCTGAACGAGGTATGAAACCTCTCATGCCATCGACATTCACGACAACTCCGCCGCGGTTGAATCCTTCGAGCCTTCCCTCGACGACATCGCCCTTCTGATGCGCCTGATAGAAGTCTCTTTTTACTTTGTCATAGATTTCTTTTTCTATAGGAAGCCTTGTGAACACATAGCCTCTGTTATCGTTTTTTTCAACCTTCAATAAAGTTTTTGTACCTACTAGCTCTTCAGGATTTTCAAGATATCTAGACTGATAAAGCGAAAACGGAAGATACCCTTCGACGCCGCTGACTGAAATTCTGAATCCGCCTTTCGCCGTCTTAAGTATCTCACCTTCAAACGTACTGTTGTTTGCCACCGCGTCTTCAAGTATGGCCTGTCCGAACTGTCTTTGCGCCTTCGTTTCAGAAAGTACGACCTGACCCTCTTTCGAAAAATCGATGATGATCAGCTTAAGCGTTTCGTTCTCTTTATACTCACTCGCTTTTTTAACAAGCTCCTGTTCATAGACTACCCCGTCCTGAACATAGCTGATATCCGTTATTATGCTGTCACCTAGCACCTGGATGATTCTTGCATCCACTAAGTCGCCTCGTCTCAAATCCTTGAAGGAATCATTGATCTGATCCATAAAATCTTCCATGGTCTCTTCAATTTCTTCTTCGACGTCTTCAACTTCAACTTCTTCTTTTTCCACCACTGGCTGTTCGAGCTCTAGTTCATTGCGTTCCATCATCACACCTCATTCTTCGTTTTTATCAAACTTCAGTCCTTCAAATCTATCTTCAACATCTTTAAAAGCCTCGTGAATACGATTGGCAACCGTTCTAATCTCATCTTGGGCGTGCTTTTCTTTTCTTAACGTCAGAAAATGCGCAAGACCGTACACATTGCCAAAAAAATCGACCCTTCTCATATTGCAGTTGATCACAGCATAAGGCGCCAGCGCATCAAGTCCTTGCGCGCACATCGACTCGTATACAAGGCAAGAGGCTTTGTATACCCTTTCAATTTCATCGGTGATCTTATCTGTTATCGTTTCATTTCCTGATTTGACGACCTCTTCAGGAAGCAGGATTCCATACCTTACATCAGGCATTTTCGTATGCAGATCGAATGCACGATGTCTGATGAACTGGTGATGAGCCCCTTCGGACATCAAAATCGATATGTGTTTGCCTATTCCCCTAAAGGTGTTGGGCAACTCATCAAACCTTGTCATCAGGCTCAAATCACCCACACGCTCAATTGTGGAGAGGTCTCCGACAAGCTCTTCCTGAACGCTTACGACAGGTGTTCTGTATACCTTATAAGGTTCTAGGATTTCTTCACGCTTATAGTAGGCCTTTACATAAGACTTTTGATACGCAGACGCGTCCACGTGTCTGACCATGCCTACAGAAACCTTTTCAGCTTCCTCTTTCATGGCCTCGGCTGTATTGAATATTTCCGAATTGATCTCTTCATAGGCTGTCATTTCGCTTAACGCGCTACAAAACGCCCTAAGGTTGGATTGCATCCCCATATTGGCGAGCGTCGAAAGCGGTAGAACGTTACGTGCGTTTTCAAAGGCCTTTATAGCCCTTTCACCTTGCTTAAGTTCTGGATATCTTTTCTCAAAGAGCTCTAGAAAGAGTTGATTGAGTGCCTCATAGCTTTTGAATGTATCATCGCAAAAGCTGATGTAGGACTTCTTAAGTTCAGGATATGCGTCGAGTTCTTTTGGAACATAGTAGTCTTTTGGGGGATTATACCTTAGGCTATACTCTATGTAACTCATAAACTTATAGGGCTGAACGGTCTCCAGGACTTCTGTGAACCATCTCGACTTGTTTTCGATGCACATTTGAAGCGTATCTAGCTCCTTGATGGATGAATGGCCATAATTTACGCCCCACTTCTCCATGAATCCGTTAGCTACAACCACGGAATTCTTAAACTGCTCATAATAATTCTCATCCGGAAGATTGATCAAATCACCTTCCACCATATGGATCAGATCATCCCTAAACCCTTCCTTCTGCCTCGACACCTTGCTCATCAGCATGGCGCCAAGAACACTTGGGACGAGGGGGATAAACACATCTTTATCTCTATTTGTCATCAGATTGCTATACTCGCGCATCAGTTCCTCCTTATTTCTTTTCAATTATTATAACATATTAGTCATTCATAAAAGGACCAATCGCCCATTTCCTTGGTCTTTGAATTATTTTTTACAAATCTTCAAGAAGCGGATTTAACTGTCCGAGAAATTGGGGTATAGTAGGTATACAAGCAAAAGGAGCTAAAGATGACCAATACATATGAACTGATCATACAACTTATTGTCGCAACGATACTCGGCGGACTGGTAGGGCACGAACGGGAAGGACTCAAAAGACCGGCTGGATTCAGAACGCACATACTGGTGTGCCTTGGCGCGACGATCGCTGTGCAGACCAATGGATTTCTAATTATGAAATACATGGGAGTGCTCAACGTCGATCCGGCAAGACTCGGCGCTCAGGTGATCAGCGGCTTAGGTTTTTTGGGCGCAGGAACAATCATCAAGGAAGGCTCAAGTGTCAAAGGACTTACAACGGCCGCCAGTCTTTGGACGATGGGCATCATAGGTCTTGCCGTCGGTAGCGGATTTTACATACCTGCTGTCATCGGTACGATCGTCATCTATATCACACTTCGCCAGTTTCAGGATATGGAACGAAAAATCAAAACACGAAAAGGGAATACGACGCTTGAAATTATCGTAGAGAACAGGCGTGGACTTCTTGGAGATATCGGAAACTCTCTTTCTGCGGCAGGTATTGCGATCGTATCGGTTTCCACCGTCAGATTATCAGAAACCACTGAAAAAATACTGATGGATGTCACACATCCCAGGGGTACAGATCATTCAAAATTGATCATCCTGATTTCACAAATTTCAAGTGTGATTTCAGTGACAACCGATTAACAAGCTTTGACAAGAGCATTTATGGTATGACAAGTGAATTTTAGTGTGTTAGAATGAAACATGCTATATAATACAAGGGAGAAAGGTGGTGAAAAAATGCCGAATAAACGCAAAGAAATCTATTTGCTACTAACCTATACCGGCACCATGCCATCAAAATTGATCAAACTATATACGCGCAAGACATTCACACATGTTTCGATCTCGCTCGATCGAGATTTCAACGACTTATATTCGTTTGGCCGAAAGTATCTCTGGTATCCTTTGATCGGCGGATTCGTAAAGGAAGATCCCGACTCGGGCGTGTATGCGATGTTCAAAAACGTGAACTGCAAAGTCTATAAATTATCGGTAACCGACACGCAGTACGATCTGATCAAACAGACCATCGAGGAGTTCAAGCGCGACCAAAAGAAATACAATTATAACTTCTTAGGTCTTTTTGGCGTGATGATCAATAAAAAAGTGGTGGTCGAAGACAGGTATTTCTGTTCTGAGTTCGTTGCTAAAGTTCTTGAAGACGGTGGTGTGGATATATTCGATAAACCCGCACAATTCGTAAGCGTCGATGATTTTACACAGGTGGAAGAGCTTGAAGAGGTCTATTCCGGAGACATAAAGCAGTATCGGACTTCACTCAACCATTAAATTCTTAGTTTGCCATTATAATTTATCTTATTAAAAAAGACATGCCGGTCGGCATGTCTTTCTATTTTTATGCTGTTCCATTTAGCCGATGACGGCTTTGCCGCCCATGTAGATTCTTAGCGGCTCAGGAATATTGACTGTTCCATCTTCATTCAGGTTGTTTTCAAGGAAGGCGATCAGCATTCTTGGCGGTGCCACCACCGTGTTGTTAAGCGTATGCGGGAAGTATTTCTCGTTTTCTTCCGTTCTCACCCTGATTCCCAAACGTCTTGACTGCGCATCGCCCAGGTTTGAGCAACTACCCACTTCGAAGTATTTTTGCTGTCTTGGAGACCATGCTTCGACATCGATGCTTTTCACCTTCAGGTCCGCAAGGTCTCCCGAGCAACATTCAAGCGTTCTTACAGGTACGTCAAGCGTTCTGAAGAACTCGACTGTGTTCTTGTACATTTTTTCAAACCATTCTTTACTGTCCTCAGGTTTGCAAAGCACCACCATTTCCTGCTTCTCGAACTGATGGATCCTGTATACGCCGCGTTCCTCGATACCATGGGCGCCGACTTCTTTTCTAAAACACGGAGAATAACTCGTAAGCGCTTGCGGAAGTTCATCTTCTGTCATCAGCGCGTCGATGAACTTACCGATCATAGAATGTTCGCTTGTGCCGATCAGGTACAAATCCTCACCCTCGATCTTATACATCATGTTGTCGCGTTCTGCAAAACTCATGACACCAGACACCACATCGCCTCTGATCATGAAGGGTGGGATATAATACTCAAATCCCCTATCGATCATGAAGTCTCTTGCGTAGGCGAGAACGGCTGAGTGCAGTCTTGCTACATCACCCTTAAAGTAATAGAAGCCGTTTCCACTTGTTTTTCTTGCGCTCTCAAGATCGATACCTTTGAGTCTTTCCATGATCTCTACGTGATATGGAACTTCAAAGTCAGGTACTTTAGGATCACCGATTCTCTCCACTTCGACATTGTCGGCATCACTCCTGCCGATAGGCACTGAGTCTTCGATGATATTTGGAATGATGAGCATCTTTTCTCGTAGCACAACAGATAGCTCAGCTTCTACCGCTTCAAGTTCTGCGAGTTCTTTTGCAAGGGCTGCGACTTCCATTTTGGCGTTTTCAGCCTCTTCTTTGAGTCCTTTTGCCATAAATCCGCCGATCTGCTTGCTGATTTTGTTTCTATTGCCTCTAAGTTCTCCAGCTCTTGTAACCGCATTTCTCAGTTTCAGATCGATATCGATCACTTCATCGACCAGTACCAGCTTTTCATCCTGGAACTTCTTTTTTATATTCTCTTTCACCAGTTCCGGATTCGCTCTCACAAATTTGATATCTAACATAACAGCCTCCTTAATCAAAAAACAAAAAACTCCCTATCCCAAAACCATGGGACGGAAGTAACCGCGTTGCCACCCAAATTGCCTGTAAACAGACCACTCGTACATGCTATAAAGGGCATACCCTTCGATTTATCATCGACAGCTCCCAGAGTAGACCTATACGCCCAGACATTGACTTGCAGCTACCGTCAACTCTCTAAAGACCAAAACGCATATCGGCTCCGATTAACACTGTTTCACTATTAACTCTATTCTACATGCTTTTCGTTTTTTTTCAAGCTTATTTTTTCATCCTTTCATCGATCTGATAAAAGAAACGCCACGACTAGACGTCGTGGCGCACAGGATTAAAAATCAGCAAGTTTTGATGCTCTAGGGTACGGCTGCGTATCTCTGATGTTAGCCATGCCTGTCACATACATAAGGTATCTGTCAAAACCTAGACCGTAGCCCGAGTGATAGACTCCACCGTATTTACGCGTATCAAGGTACCAATCGTATTCGTCCTTTTCAAGTCCCATCTGCTCCATACGCTCCACCAACTTGTCAAAGCGTTCTTCCCTTTGTGAACCACCGATCAACTCTCCAACACCAGGTACGAGCATGTCACAGGCTGCAACCGTCTTACCGTCATCATTGAGTCGCATGTAGAACGACTTGATGTCTTTTGGATAGTCTGTCACGAATACAGGTTTTTTATAGATTTCCTCAGTCAGGTAACGCTCGTGCTCTGTTTGTAGGTCCATGCCCCATGCCACAGGATATTCGAATTCCTTACCCGAAGCCAATAGTTTTTCGACAGCCTCTGTGTACGAAACTCTTCCGAAATCTGCTGCGACAAGCTTTTCAAGTCTGTCGATCAGGCCCTTTTGAATTCTGTCGTTGAAGAACTCAAGCTCTGGTCGCGCGTTTTCAAGAAGATACTTAGTGACGTATTTCACCATTTCTTCCGCAAGGTCCATGTTGTCGCTAAGATCGGCAAATGCCATCTCAGGCTCAAGCATCCAGAATTCTGCGGCATGGCGAGCCGTATTCGAGTTTTCCGCTCTGAATGTCGGTCCAAATGTGTAGACGTTCTTAAAGGCTAGTGCGAACGGTTCTACAGCCAACTGGCCACTAACAGTAAGTGAAGTCTGCTTGCCGAAGAAATCCTTGCTGTAGTCGATAGCCCCTTCCACAAGTGGTGGGTTTTTCATATCAAGCGTAGAGACTTGGAACATCTCTCCAGCGCCTTCACAGTCGCTTGATGTGACGATTGGAGTATGCACGTACACAAATCCTCTAGTGTTGAAGAATTCATGGAATGCGAAGGAAGCAAGCGAGCGCACTCTGAACATCGCAGAGAACGTGTTGCTGCGCGGTCTTAAGTGCGCGATCGTTCTAAGGTATTCAAAGGTATGTCGCTTCTTTTGAAGCGGATAATCGCTTTCAGAACCGGCGACAAGCGTCACCCTCTCTGCTTTTATCTCAAAAGGCTGTTTCGCATCCGGTGTCAATACCAGTACGCCCTCTACTTCAAGTCCTGATGCGATGCTGAATTTTGTAATCGCTTCAAAGTTGCCAAGTTCACCATCATAGACCACTTGAATGTTGTTGTAATAGGTACCGTCATTGAGTTCAATGAATCCAAAGTTTTTAGAACCGCGATTCGTGCGGATCCACCCTTGTAAAGTTACTGCTTTATCAGCATATGCTTCTTTGTTTTTGTAAATGTCTCTTACTTGTGTTATAGCCACTGCAAACCCTCCTTAATTTAAGTTTCAAAAAAATAAAAGAGCGCCTTCGTTGGGACGAAGCGCTCGTGGTACCACCCATTTTTGTTCTCTAACTGTTAACGCCAGGTTACGCCTGATCCTAATAGTGCGGAGCACGTTCAGTCAGGACCTCAGGGCTGTTCTTCACTCAATGGCTTCGACTTGGCTTACACTATCCCAAGCTCGCTGGTCCCACTTCAATCGAGTTACTCGTCCCATCATAGGTTAAGTATTCTTATTAGTTGCAATTATAGTATAGAGTTTCACTTCTGTCAATACGCGAAGATCATACAAAGTGTGGTTTAATGGATGATAAATTGGTATAATGATAAACACATCACTTACAAAGGAGCAACTCTATGACAGGGCTTACACTTAACAATCTTGTAGATATACACTATACGATCCTCGTGGCATTCTGCTTCTCTGCTTTCGTCTTCTCAGTTACCTATAGGCAACTTGGCGACAGGAGAGTGCATCAAGCTACGCGCCTGATCGGTGTGCTGTTTTTTGTAGCCATTCAAAAGATTTGGGTCAATGACATCTCACTTTTTAAGGCGCTTATGATGGGCGAAACCATCTACTTTATCAGCGCCGCCATCTCAGAGTTCGTGTCAGACAAAAGTTCAAAGCAAGAGGTGCTTTCTTTCTTTACTGCAACTCTTTTGATAAGCTCCAGTCTTTACCTCACCTTCAATCCAGAGATACCAGAAATCTATAACTTGAACCTCCGGTGGATAGCGATCGCACACATCGCGGCGATGCTTATCGATGTCAGTGTCAAACTGCTTAAGCATAGGCCGATGAGCTTTGCGATACCACACCTCTTCAATACCCTTGGAAGTCTTACGATCATCTTCCTATTCAACGTGGATGGCCTTTTCTTCCTCATCATCTTCAAGACCGTCTATTTCATCAGCATCCACGTAGGCATCTGGAGAGCCATTCAGAACTATCACCTCGAGCACCTCAGTCACGCAAGGCATATCGAAAAGAATTTTGACAATGCCGTTCGTAAAGAAGTCAATGAGCGGATGTTCTATATGGAACTTTCAAAGGAAAAAATAGCGAAGGTGGCTAGAACCGATGACATGACCGGAGCACTTAACAAAAAGGCACTCCTTAACGAGATGGACAAGCTGATCGCCGATAAGCGCACGCATACCTATTCGGTACTGATGTTCGATATCGATAAGTTTAAAAACGTCAACGACACCTTAGGCCATATCGTAGGCGACAGGTGCATCAAAACCCTCGCCCGGATCGCCAAGGAAAGCATTCGCGACGAGGACTTCCTTGGCAGGTATGGCGGAGATGAGTTTTTCATCCTACTCACAGGCGCCGATATCCAGACTGCGGTCGTCGTCGCCGAAAGGTTCAGAAGAAAAGTGGCTCAGACGGACAATCCTCATTTCACCATCTCGGTTGGAATTTCAAACTATCCCGATAACGGAAGAACGGTTCAGGAGATCATCCATCACGCGGATGAAGGCCTGTATCTCTCAAAAGAAAAAGGTAGAAACACGGTCAGTTATAAAAGCACATGAAAGCAAAAAAAGTACGCCCCTTCTTTAGAAGGGGCGTTTTCATTTATAGATTAACAAGCACTAACCCAAACATCGTGATGATAAGGGCCGTCCGTGTGCGTCTGTTCGATTTTTCTCCAAATAGGATACGGCTCATGATCGTGATTGTCGCTATGGCACCCGCGCTATAGAATGCGAAGACCACAGACGTATTGAGCACAGAAAGTGCTGCGATTAAAAAGAAGGACGTCAGCATGTTGGGTATCCCGACGGCGATTCCTGTCATCATATCTAGCCTTGTTACCTTCACCTTTTTCAAGACAAGCATGGTTCCACTTAGGACCATCGCAGTCGCGAAGGTGGTTAAAAGGAACACCGCTTTCATATGTTCAGGTTGCGTCTGCTGAAAGAACTTATTCATGAATTCCGCCATACCGCCGACCGCGAACAGGATGACAAGACTTGTGTTCACTTCCAGCTTAAAGTCTTTCGTCGTATTGGAAATCACAATCGCGGCCATCAATATCGCGACTCCTGCAAATTGAATACCTGTCGGGACTTCCTTCCAGATGACGAGTGCGAAAATCATCGGTACTAGAATTCCCATCTTCATATACATTCCAGATAGCGACGCGCCAGATTTTGCCACCGCATGCTGGTAGGTCAAAAAGGCTCCCAAGAAGAATATCCCCGTAACAAAGCCGATCGCCACTGTTGCCATCGACGACACGAAGGAGATGTCTTCAAGAAAAGGATTGCTAAGCAGCGTGATCAGACTCATCACAGTCGCTGCGATATAGTTGAAAAAGGAAACCGCCATAGAATGTGTGCCTTTGCCAGTCGCCCATTTGAAGACAAGTGCGATGCTTGCTGAAAATAGGATGGCGATAAGTAGACTACCCATCTTAAAGCGCCGGATAGTTCAGGCGACTGTCGTCGATGTCCTGAAGTACTTGCAGGTATGTCCTTGCCTCTTCTTTTGCTCCTGCGAGATCATGGAGCTCATATTGGCCGCATTCCATTCTTTTGGTTCCTGGAACCTCTCCTTCATATCCAACGACAAACTCCATCGACGCGGTAATCATGGGTAATACGTCATCCGAAGTATAACTTCCATGAAGCACCAGATACATTCCTGTCTGACATCCCATCGGTCCGAAGTAGACCACCTTGTCAGAGATCGTCTCATCCGACCTGAAATAGGTCGCAAGCAGGTGTTCAAGCGTATGCGCCACCTTAGGGGTCATGTAATCCCCACCGTTTGGCAACTTGAACCTTAAATCAAATGTCGTTACTGTCTCTTCACCCAGATGGTCGATTCTCGAAACGTAGACACCTTCCTTCAATCGATCATGATCGACGGTAAAACTAGCAATCTTCTTCATGTCGTCCTCCTCCTATATACCCCTTAGTTTACAAGGCTTCTTCCTGTTTATCAAGCAAGTCCGAAGTCTTATCTTGTGATAGTTCAATCCTTGTGTAGATCAGTTCCAATTTCCTGTTGATTGGAGACTTGACATCCATACGGTAGCAGTAGTGGTCAAGGGCGCTGAACATGTCCGATTCCTTATAGCGGGCGACCAGCTTGAGCATCACCTCATATTGCCAGACAGGCGCCTTATGTTCAACCAGATAGTGTACATAATCGGTAAACACCTTGTAGATCAGACCGATCTCGTATTTGTTGCCAAGTTTCTCAGCCTTTTCAAGGGCGCTTAACATGGCTTCGTGCTGTCTCTCTTCAAATCCGTTTTTATACAGGCCGCATGCCACGCCATATGCTCTGGCGATAGCCTGGCCCCACCTGTACTCATATTTCTCATAAAGGTTGTTGGCCTTTTTAAAGTAGGACCTTGCCGTGTCATACTTGCGAGCCTCATAAGCGACTTGACCGGCCTGTGTGTAAAACACGGTCAGACGCCCGTACAAACCTTTGCTTTTTAACTGTCTTATCGCCTCTTCAAGAAGCGTCAGCGCTTCATCATAGGCACGGGTCAACCGCTTTGATTCAGCCAAATAGTATTTACAAGCCACGATACCGAGCGAGTACTGCTGCGCGTCATCTAGCGTCAAGGTGTTATGAATCGACTCTTCCAATAGGGTGTTCCCTCTTTCAAAATCACCTCTAAGTACCGACTCAAGTCCACTAAGCCTTAAAAAACAAGCATTAGGGTAAGTGTTGATGTCGTCAAACACCTTTAGACCTTCATCGACAATCCCCTTTAGCCCGTCCACATCGTGGATGTTGATTTTGTGAAACGCCAGCTGCAGCATTCCTTTAAACAGCATTTCAACGTCATTGTCCTGTTTGGCTTCCCTGATCAGCCGGTCGATCGAACAAACACCCTTGTCGTACTCTCCGCACTTTATGGCGTACCTGCCCTTGATATGCAGCACCTTTTGACTCAGGTTGGATACTTTCTGCCGATAGCTTTTAGGAATGATCAGCGAGTCAAAAAGATGGTCGATGACTTCAAGCTCCTTGTCTACCGCCTCATTGCTCATATAGATCAGGCTGGGATGGATCGACCTCTGATAATTGATCACAGGGAATGTCTCGTGGTTCACTTGAAGGTATTCGGAAAGATACTCCACCCGGTACTTCAACTCGTTCAAGCGGTCCCCTGCCTTCTGGTAGTGGTGGATTAGCGACTTGAACTCCGTGATCGCCATATTGTCCTTGAGCCTGATCTGAACCTGATTGGCGATACGTTGATGGATGATTCTTTTTTGAGCTTTTAAAAGTCCGTTGTAGACAAAGTCCTTGAGTGTCTCAGAAACAAAGGAAAATCTAAGCTCATCCTTTTTTTCGAACTCGACGACCAGCCGCTTTTCGACAAGTTCTTTGATCGATGTCAGTAGATTCCATTCACTTTGTCCGCTCATGGCGAGAATATCGTCAAAGGGTATCGAACTCATATAGCAAGAGAAGATGGCGATAACATGTTTGGCGTCTTCGCTGAGCGAGTTCAATTGATTCAGTAGTCCATCCCCTTGTGTCGAATGATCGGGACTCACCACCACGTTACTGTCCGTTTCTTTGAAATCCAGCACTTTTTTATAAAGGGCGGCTGTCTGAGTGTCGGGCGTTATCCCCAGATCCTTCTTCAATTTCTCCTCAAGACGCTTATAGGCGTCGATTCCCTTGTTGTACTGCTGGATGTTCATGTAGGTCTTCATCAGTTTCCTGTAAATGGCCTCGTCATAAGGATCCTGTGTGAGGATCAGTTTACACCACCTGATGATCTGATCGGGTTCTGTGGATACTGTCAGTTTCTCATACGCATTCGATATCCTCGACTCCCTGTACTTATCTCGCTCGTACATGACCCATTCGTCAAAAAAATCGGCTTCTTTGACATGAAAGTTATGTAGGAATTCACCGCTTAAGGATAGGTATTTGCTTCCGTCCACTTTGGTTTCGACATCGATAAGCTCCTCGTTTATCGAGATGGTCTGTCTTGTCTGTGTAATAAATATGCCAGGCCCGAACAAAGTCTTAATGATATATAGGGCGTTTCTTAAATTTTTTTTGGCAGACTGGTCTTCAAGATCCGCCCAGAACAAGTGGATCAGACGTTCCCTTGTCACCTCTTTGTGGATCGCCATGTAATAGAAGAGTCCTTCCGCTTTTTTAAAAGGAAACCTGACCTGCTGGTTGTTCAAATATACACCGGGTTCTCCAAATACAGTCACTCTAATCATGTAGGCCTCCAACCGTCAATATCCGTCTCATATACTCTCTATTATAGACGTTTTTTGAGTATCTGTGCGCATTAAATCGTTAAAGTGCGATCCACTCAAGATAAAAGGCAGTTAAGCGAATACACGCCTAACTGCCTCGGGTTTTTAAGTCACTTGGAATCTAAGACAGTGTCACCTAGAACAATCCAGTGATGTTGCCGTCGTCATCCATATCCATATTCATCGCCGCAGGGACTTTAGGAAGTCCAGGCATTGTCATTACCTCACCGGTAAGAGCCACGACAAATCCTGCGCCTGCAGATACCTTAAGTTGTCTTACTGCGATTCTAAATCCTTCAGGTCTACCTTTTAGCGATGGATCGTCACTAAGTGAGTACTGGGTTTTAGCCATGCAGATCGGAAGATGGTCATAACCGATCGCTTTGATGCTGTCGATTTGCTTTAGAGCGGCTGCTGAGAAATCCACGCCGTCCGCGCCGTATATCTCCATTGCGATTGTTTCGATTTTTTCCTTTACAGGCATATCAAGATCATAAAGCGGTTTGAATACGGATTCGTTTTTATCTGTGATCTCAATGACCTTTTCAGCAAGTGCAACTCCGCCGTCTCCGCCATTGGCCCAGACATCCGAAAGTACAACATCCACACCGATTTCTTCACACAAGTCATTCAAGAGATCAAGCTCAGCCGCTGTGTCTGTCGGGAACTTGTTGATGGCGATAAGGGCCGGAACACCGAATTTACGGATATTCTCAACATGTTTCTGAATGTTTCCAAAGCCCGCTCTGAGCGCGTCGAGGTTTTCTTCGTTCAACTCGTTCTTGCCTACTCCGCCATGGTTCTTAAGCGCGCGAACCGTACCTACGATCACTGCGATCGCCGGATCAAGTTCTGCGTATCTGCATTTGATATTGAAGAACTTCTCAGCTCCAAGATCCGCACCAAAGCCAGCTTCTGTCACAACATAGTCGGCAAGCTTTAAAGCAGTCGAAGTAGCCATGACACTGTTACAGCCGTGAGCGATATTCGCAAAAGGACCACCATGAATAAAAGCAGGTGTGTTTTCAAGGGTTTGCACAAGGTTAGGCTTGATCGCGTCTTTAAGAAGCAGGGAAATCGCTCCTGTAGCACCCAAGTCATCGACAGTCACAGGCTTTTGCTCGTAGGTATAACCGATGATCATTCTACCGATTCTTGCTTTAAGATCCGCTATGCTTGTAGCAAGGCAAAGTACCGCCATGATTTCTGAAGCTACAGAGATGTCAAATCCATCTTCTCTAGGCACTCCGTTGGGTCTACCGCCTAGTCCGATTACTGTATGTCTTAAGGCCCTGTCGTTCATATCCAGTACGCGTTTCCACGCAAGTCTTCTAGGGTCTAGGTTGAGTGCGTTTCCTTGATGTATGTGGTTGTCGATCAGTGCGGACAACAAGTTGTGCGATGTCGTTACCGCGTGGATATCACCTGTAAAATGCAAGTTGATGTCTTCCATCGGTACCACTTGTGCATAACCGCCACCAGCAGCTCCGCCTTTTACGCCGAAACAAGGTCCAAGAGAAGGCTCTCTTAGCGTCGTGAATGTCTTTTTACCTATCTTGTTAAGACCCATGCTAAGACCGATATTCGTTGTCGTCTTACCTTCACCAGCCGGTGTCGGATTGATTGCGGTTACAAGAATCAGCTTGCCGTTTGGCTTATCTTTCAGACTGCTGATAAAATCAAGATTGACCTTCGCCTTATAGTGACCATACAGTTCAATTGAATCCTCGTCGATTCCAACCTGTTCCGCCACCTCGATGATTTTTTTCATTTCTGCCTTTTGGGCAATTTCGATATCCGATAAAAACGTTTTCATTATTGCAGCCTCCTCATTAGTTTTATTAATTACACCTTACTTGCCAAACGTCTATGAAAACGTCAATAGATTGATTCTTGTAGATGTTTTATAGCTTTAATTGGGTGAAGTAATCGTCTGTCGTTTTCCAAAGAAAAGAACTTGCCCAAGGCAAGTTCTTGCTATGCTATTCGATTCCTAACAGTAGATCGATCATTTCTATCAGCTGGCCGATCTCCGGTTTACTCATCTGAGCGTCAGCTCCGACCGCCTCACCCTTATGGCGTAATTCGCCGGTGATAAGCGATGAGAAGATGATGATCGGTAGATTGCGAAGTACCTTATGCTCTTTTAATCTTCTGGTCAAGGTGTGCCCGTCAAGTTTTGGCATCTCTATGTCGGTGATCAGCAGTTGAGCTTCTCTTTTGAAGTTCTCGCCCTCGGTTTTGACCAGTTCGTCAAAATAGTTGAGCGCTTCCTGACCGTCGTTGAAAAACCTCAGCTTGGTGTATCCTGCAAGCGTCAGGGTATCCAGCAACACTTTTCTGATTATTGGCGAGTCGTCTGCAAGTACGAGCTTGTAACCCGCACGGTCCTTAGTCTCGATATGCTGCATACGCTCCACGCTGATTCCAGTCTGTGGGCTGATATCCATCACAATTTTTTCGAAGTCAAGCAGCATGAAAATCTTCTGATCCAGATTGATATTTGCGATGACAAGACTCTGATCAAGCAGTTCATCCGGTTTGATCATATCCGCCCATTTGATTCTGTGTATGCCTAGTACCTCATCCACACAAAATGCGACTTTAATCTGATTGAACTCACACAATAAGGTCATTTTGTTCTCGGTGCTATCAAACGCCTTTTTCTCTAGCACGTGCTGAAGATCGATCACAGTGACGACTTCCCCTCTTACAAGAGTAAGTCCCATGATTGAAGCATGGGCGTTGGGCACTTTCGCAGTCTCTCCCAATTGAAGTATCTCACGAACTTTTACCACATTTATAGCATAATGTTTGCCATGGACTTTGAATTTAAGTATCTCTACCTCACCGGTTCCTGTCTCTAATAGAATTCCCGTTTGATCCATACTTGCTCCTCCTCGGTTATTACAGCTTTATGTTCTTTAGCTTATTGTAAATCCGTATACCCCAATTTTAACATATAAAAACACTTGTTAGTAATGTAAATACAATAATAAAGCCGACATATCTGAAATATGTCGGCTCCTTTATTAGGTTGTTACACTCACCACATGCGAAAATCGGATTTAGATGATTCCCATCTCTTTACCAACTTTTTCGAAGATGCCTACAGCTCTTTCGAGTTGGTCCTTCGTGTGGGCGGCTGTCACCATGCATCGCACGCGACCAGTGCCTTTGGCAACTGTCGGGAACACGATGCCCGATACGTAGACGCCCTCTTCAAGCAGTGCTTTTGAAAACGCCATCGTCTTCGCTTCGTCACCTATGATTACAGGTGTAATCGGAGTTTCGCTATTACCCGTATCAAAGCCCAGTCTTCCAAGCTTCTCTTTGAAGAATCTTGAATTGTCCCATAGACGCTCTGAATACTCTGAAGTGTCCATAAGTATATTCACCGCTTCAATGATCGCGCCTACTGCAGCTGGTGGAAGCGCTGTTGAGAACAGGATCGGTCTTCCGCGGTGGTTGAGCCATTCCTGAGTCACTTTTTTACCTGCGACGTATCCGCCTATGACGCCGATCGCCTTTGAAAGTGTTCCTATTGTAAAATCGACTCTTCCATGAAGTCCGAAGTGATCCACAGTACCACGGCCGTTCTCACCGAGAACTCCTGAACCATGGGCATCGTCCACGTAAGTCATCGCTTCATATTTTTCAGCAAGTTCCACGATTTCAGGAAGCTTTGCGATATCGCCATCCATACTGAACACGCCGTCAGTGATGATCAGCACGTTTCTGTAGTTTGCACGATTCTCTTTCAAAACGCGCTCAAGGTCTTCCATATCGCTATGCTTGAACACTTTTTTATCCGCTCTTGAAAGTCTTGCGCCATCGATGATCGACGCATGGTTAAGCTCATCAGAAAGAATCAGGTCGCCCTTTTCTGTAATCGCTTGAATCGCTCCTGCATTGCAGTTGAAGCCGGACTGGAATACCATGACCGCTTCTTCTCTTTTGAACTTGGCAAGTACCGTTTCAAGCTCTTCGTGGATATCCATGTTTCCAACAATCGTACGAACCGCACCCGCACCGACACCGTATTTTTCAACCGCGTCGATAGCCGCTTTTTTTAGGCGTGGATGCGTTGCGAAACCCAAGTAGTTGTTCGAGCTTAAATTGATGACCGTTTTGCCGTTCAACATACATTCTGCTTCATTTGCTCCGTTGAGTACAGGTAATTTTCTATAGGTACCTGCATCTTTCAATTCTTCGATTTTATCCTGTAAAAATTTAAGTTCATGAAAATTAGACATCTTAGTCCTCCTTATGTGTTGGGAACAATACCACTTTTCCACAATTACCAGATTCCATCAAGTCCATTCCTTTTTGGAAGTCATCCATCGGCATCTTATGTGTGACGATCTTATCAAGATGTAGTTTTCCCGATTGGATCAATCCCTTTACCTGATACCAGGTATCGTACATGCGTCTTCCGACGATTCCGTGAATGGTGATTCCTTTGAACACGACATCTGTGGCGATATCAAGTTCCACTTTGCCATTAGGTATGCCGAGCATCGACATACGTCCGCCCAATTTGATATATTTAAGCGCTTGGTTGATCGCAATCTTGTTGCCGCTCATTTCAGCGACCACATCCACACCAAGTCCGCCTGTTTCTTCTAAAACTCTTGCGATAACATCGTCTTTCATCGGATTCAGTACCACATCAGCACCTATCTCGCCTGCAAGGTTCGCTCTGTAGTCATTGATTTCGATTGCAATGACTTTCGCAGCACCTGACGCCTTAGCGACATCTACAGCCATAAGGCCGATTGGACCGCAACCGACTACAGCGATTGTTTTTCCAATGATTTCTCCGCTCAATACGGTGTGCACGGCATTTCCAAGAGGTTCTTGAATGCAAAGATACTCAGGTGAGACATCTTTGTCGTTCAACCATGCGTTTTGCTCTGGAATCACGACGTATTCAGCGAAGGTACCTTGCGTGTCCACGCCTAGAATAAGGGTATCCTTACAGATATGCGCGTTGCCTGTTTGGCAAAGCTCGCAAACCTCACAGACGATGTGAGTTTCTGCCGATACGATATCACCTAATTTGACCTTTGTAACCTTATCACCAATAGCAATTACCTCACCGGCGAATTCATGACCCATCACCTGAGGCGTCTTGATTCTGTTCTGCGACCACTCATCCCATTTGTAAATATGAAAATCTGTTCCGCAAATCGATGTGGCTTGCACCTTGATTAGCACTTCTCTTTCGCCAACCTTAGGTTTTGCAATTTCTACAAGGGTTGCACCCTCAGCTGGTGTTTGTTTGATAATCGCCTTCATCATGATGATTTCTCCTCCATATTGAGCAAACGTATTCACGTTCAATTTGACAAACTTATTATACTACATTGTCCGCCTCTCGCATACATAGCAGAAAGCTTTATGACGATTATTTAACACTTTTCAGACTCCACGTTTTCAGAATCTCATACTGATCCTTTAACATCGGTATCCTCTGAATCGTCTCGAAATAGTCGTCAAGTGCTTCTATTCCGTACTGCCTAGCCAAGATGACCATGGCGTTTCGCTTCAGTCTCGACGCCCCAAGATACCCATAAGCCCTAGTTAGATGGTTTTTCTTAAAAGTGGACTTGGACTCCATCATCATGCTTTTCAGATCCAAGTTTAAATTCCCGTCGACTTTGACCTTGTCATTGTAAGGACAGCACCACTGGCATATGTCGCATCCGTAGACCCAGTCGCTGATCAGCATCATCTGATCCGAATCGAGCGGTCCCTTTTTTTGGTTCAGGGCGGAGCGGCACTTTGAGGTATCCAGAGGCCTCCCTTCAACAAGGGCGCCGTTAGGACATCCCCTAATGCATTTTGTGCAGCTTCCACACTCAGAACTCCTCACCTTTGGAGCGGGAGCGTCCAATTCGATGTCCGTCAGCAGATAGCCGATATTGAATGCGGAGCCGTATGCTTCATGAATCAGCAAATTATGTTTTCCCCAAAAGCCAAGCCCCGACGCATGAGCGATCTTTCTATCGTCATAGCCGTGCTTATCGATAAAGAGCTTATGGTTGAAGTCGACATAGTGCTTTTTCATCTCACCCGCGAGCGTGTCCAGTATCGATTCCAAATCTTCATGGTAGTCAAGCTCTCTGCCTGTCGATGCCAGTCTCCCTTTACCGATTTCTCGCTTAGTCAGACAAAGGGCATAGGGTCTTGCGATCACGATCGCCCATTTTGCATCAGGCACATGATAATCGGCTGAGTTCCTACTAAGCCATTCTTCACTTGCCATTGCTGGCTGCGCATACCGTTCAAGCGTTCTGACGTCAACAAAAGAGACATCAAAATCTCCCTCGACAAACCGTTCTAGCTCACTCCTTACCCAACCAGCATCCATCTTCCACCATCCATTTTCAATCTTCAATCCTTGTCCGTTCCCAACAACAACTCGATCTCCCTAGCGTGCTCTTCCACACTCACCGGCGTTTCAAGCAGGATAGGAAGGTGTCTGATGGCCGGGTGATTGATAAAGCTCACTAACGCCTCAAGGCCTATAGAACCCTTGCCGAGGGTCTCATGCCGGTCCTTTTTACTCGCGAAAGGTGTTTTCGAATCATTGAGGTGGACAGCACTTAATCTATCCAGACCAATAACTCTATCGAATTCTTCAAGTACCCCGTCAAGATCGTTCACAATATCATAGCCGGCAGAGTAGATATGGCACGTATCCATACATATACCCAAATGTTCGTTACACTCCACACCGTCAATAATCGCTCTAAGCTCTTCGAATGTCGAACCGATCTCCGTACCCTTTCCAGACATCGTCTCAAGCAACACCTTGATTTTCATCTCTTTTTTTAGAACTTCGTTCAAAGCTTCGATGATCAGCTGGGTTCCCTTCTCCACGCCGATTCCCGTATGAGAACCTGGGTGAAGGTTGTACAACTGGCATGGAAGCATTTCGAGCCTTTCGATATCCTCTTTTAAGGCTTGTTTTGCAAAGCGCAGCGCACTTTCCTTAGACGAACATAAATTCATCGTGTAGGGCGCGTGGGCAAGCAGCCTGCCAAACTCATATTCCTCCATCAAGGCTCTGAGCGCCGCTGTATCGTCGCTATCAAAAGCTCTCATGGATCCGCCACGAGGATTTCTCGTGAAGAACTGAAATGTGTTGGCATGCATTTCTATCGCTATCTTCGCCGCTTTCTCATAGCCCGAAGCGATAGACAAATGTGATCCTATAATCATGGATTTCCTTCTTTCAACTAAAAAAAGAGAGCGAATGCTCCCTTGGTCAGTATGGCAATATCATATGAGACACAACATATCTTGACGTGTTCTCACGTTTCACTTCTGAAAGTTCTTCATACTTCTTGTAGACCGAGTCGATTTCATCCTGCATCTCTTTGATCTCATCCATCGTCAGGTGCATGTCATGAAGCATATTCAGTTTTATCTGATGCGAAACCGATTTGTCTTCAATCGCTTCGTAAAAAGCGGTTGCAGTGGTGTCAAAGATCATAAGCCTATATTGATTGATCGACTCATGTACGGCATCATCAGAAATCTTAAGCGTATTGCTGTCCACCACAAACTGCTTGGCTACCGGCAAATAATATTTTTCAACGATTCCAAGCTTTACGACTTCTTCAACCAGGTTGAGTATTCCGTGTTTGAGCATTTCCTTCAAGTGGTAGTTGATTTTGGCATGCGGTTCACCCAGTCTCTCAGAAATCATTTTGGCGGTTGCGGCCTGATCTTCAAAAGCCTCCAGTATGTTGATTCTATATGCTTGCGAAATACACTTGATCTGGTCAAGGTCTTTCATCAGTAGTACGTCCTTCATATCCTTGCCTCCTATGGCTATTTTGTTATGTCCATGATGATGAACGTGATATCGTCATCCAACTTATGGGCGACACTGCCTATTTCGCTGGTTAGCACTTCTTTTATGCCTTGAATCGACTTTTTACGATGACTAAGCATCAGGTCGATAATCTTTTTGTCGTCATAAATCTGTGTCTTGCCTTTGTCGGTCAGTCCATCCGTATAAAAGAACACACGGTCTCCAACGCTTAACTCGATTTTAGCGCTATGGAATTCAGGCGTATAGAAACTTCCTACCTTACAGATAGGAAAACCGGTGGAATCGTCAAGCCTTATGACTTCGCCGTTCTGTCTGACGACATACGGAAGCGTATTCATACCTCCGGAGCAGTAGGTCAGCACCCTTGACGGCTCATCGTAAGAAGCGATGAACATGACCATATGCATTTCATCAGGAAAATTCATCTTATTGAAGGCTTCAAAGAAATGCTTGAGATTACGTTGAGGTTTCTTCGCCCTATACACGTTGATCAGCCTTTCGGATGACTTGATGTAATTCATACAGAACATGGTCATCAGCGCCGCAGGCACACCGTGCCCCGAAACGTCCAAAACATACATGCCGATGGTTTCCGGATCAATTCTAAAGACGTCGTAAAAATCGCCGCTCAACCTTTCGCATGGATAGTAGGCTGCCACAAAATCGGTGTTTTCAAATTCCAGATGAGTTCCAGGCAATAAGGATTGTTGAATGTTTTTAGCATATTCGATATCTCTGATAAACTGCATGTTGGCCTTTCGCATATCAGCTGTTCTTTTTTGCACGATTTTTTCTAGGTTTTCCGCATAGAGCTTAACCTGCTGTTCCGCATTTTTCTGATGCTTTACAGGTATGCTGATATTGTATTTGAATATCGCATAAACATAAATCAGCAGACCAGCAATCAGATAAATATAAAAGAATAGACTTCGAACAGGACCGTTAAAAGGTGGCAACAGCCTGAGCACCATCGCCGATGTCATAAATACGGCACTTACAGCCAGACGAATCTGAATCCGCTCCAGCGTCAAGATGTAGTTACGTATTTTCATGACAATCACACTGAGAGTCAAAAGGATCGCGGCGGATAGGAAGATTTGGTTCAGACGGTCGAACAAGGGTTGTGAATCAATCCGACCCAAAAGATGCATGCTGACAAAGGTGACCGCAGACAAGGCCAATCCGATAGCAAAAGGCATCCCCTTCTTGATTCCTGTAAGATCCATAAACTTGATATCATTATCAATAAAACTCGAGGTTAAAGTACCCACAGCAAACACGAACAGTAAGAAAGTAAGTATGACCTCACTCCTCATAAATGCCGTATCGAGTGCTGTGCTATGTGCCCCTAGGGCGTTCAGTATGAAGTAGAAAAGATAGACAACCGCGAAATAGCCTGAGGTCGTCGACAGAATCAACATTTTTGTTCCCCGATAACTCACAAAGGAGTAGTAGGTCGTATTGAACAGTAAAAAGGCGCTCACAAGCAGTACGATGTTAAAGGTCGTTCCTGCCATAAACATCATCGGGTAAGAAAGGTAGATTTCAGCAATTCTATCGTGCATTTGTACATAAAAAAACAGTCCTGCAATACATACTCCAACTATCAGACCGAATTCAACAAGTAGCATATGGCGTTCCTTCGCCTTAGCCTGCAACATTTCCATAGTAGTCTCCTAATACAAAAGCGCAATAAGTCATTATTTCTATCCTTACACGATTCGCTAAACTAATTGTAACATTTTAGCGTGTACAGTAAAATCTATTTCTCAAGTTTTCTCAATGAAACCACCATTCTTCGGTTATTTATCGATATAAGCGCATAAAAATAAGAGCGAGTGCTTAAATTTCACTCGCTCTTTAAACCTTTAATGCATAAAGATAAATTATCTCCTTTATTCTCTGAATACGCTACCGCCCACGAACTCCCTGACAATTGACGTATTCGGTATTTCATCATTCGTTTCGATCGACTTCACATAGCTTAGGAACTTTAACAATCTTTTCGCTTCGGCGAATTCCGGTTCTGTTTCAGGAATTTCTAGAAGTAGCGGTTCGATATGTTTTTTTAGGACCGCTAGTTCATAGACCATTGCGGAATTGAACATCACATCGGCCGTTTCCTGATATGGGAAGATGTTTCGCTCTTCGCCTCTTCTGACAGAAGCCCATAATTTAAGCGTTGTGAGGGCGTTATGTCCTCTGTAATTGTTATCCCTGACAATACGTCTGAACAATCTTGAATCCGTTGTCGGAATTCGATTGTGGTTGTCGATATTAAGCTGCGTCAAGCAGGAGATATAGATTCTGAACTTGTCCTCCTCACTGATATCGCTTGTCAGTTTCGGATTCAGTCCATGAATTCCTTCGATGATGATCGGCTGATGGGCACCGATTTTCATTTTCTTACCCCGGTACTCGCGCACACCCAGTAAAAAGTTGAACGTTGGCAGTTCCACCTCCTGACCATCAAGAAGAGCGGCCAGGTCCTTGTTGAACTGATCAAGATCCACAGCTTCGATCGCTTCAAAATCATACTTTCCGTTTTCGTCGACAGGCGTGAATTCCCTATTCACAAAGTAATCGTCTGTTCCCATCGTCACAGGATGAAGACCGTTCACCCGCAGTTGGATTTTAAGCCGATTGGCAAAGGTGGTCTTTCCAGAAGACGACGGTCCCGCGATCAGAATAAGTCGCTTATCGTTCGCACTGATATGGTCGGCGATCTCCGCGATTTTTTTCTCATGAAGCGCTTCGGTGATCAGAATCTGTTCTCTGATCTGATCGCTCTCGATCAGTTCATTGATATTGTAAATGTAGCCGACGTTTAGGATGTCACCCCATTTTTCAGCTTCTCTATGTATTTGAGCAAGCTTGGGTTGCGGTTCGAACGGAGGTACTTGACCGCCCGAATACGCCGTAGGGTGTCTCAGAATGATTCCACCGTCGAAGAACGTCAGCTCAAACGCAGACAAGCCGCCGGCGCTGACAAGCATGTATCCGTAAAAATAATCCTTCAGCCAACCGTAGCTATAGATGTTGATATTATCGGTTTGCCTGTATTTCAAAAGCTTCGCCTTTGCTTCCATATGCTGCTCACGAAAGATGACTTCTGCTTCCTCATTTGTAATCTTCGTCTTTAAGAAAGGCTCGTCAAGAGCGATCAGTTCTTTCATTTTTTCTGTAATCAGGGCCATATCCGCCTCGCAAAGCGCGGGGGACTTATGCACCACGCAAAACAAGCCCTTGCTGAGTGAATGTTGAATGTCAACGGTCGCACCCGCATATAACTCTTTTACCGCTCGAATGAACACGAAAGCCAGGCTTCTCTGATAGATCCTGATGCCGTCCGGATTGTTCATGTCCACGATCTCAAGGTAGTTATGGCATTCCTTGAGCGTATCGGATAACTCTTTAAAATGATTGTTCACCTTGAACGCCACGATTTGACTGTCATGCTCACTTTGTATCTGTCTTGCGATGTCTGCTAGCGGTGTACCTATCTTCGATTCAATTTCAAATAATTCCCCTATGCGAATGAAACAGTCTGACATATAAGGCCTCCTTGATCATCTTGATCGGACTTGATTGTTCAATACCCCAGTCTATGTGTTACTTTAAAATGAAGCTATCTCGTTGAACGGGAAAATTCTAAAATATACTTTTCCCTTGATATCCCCAATCGGCACATAACCGATCTCGCTATAGCGTGAATCGTTTGAATTCACACGGTTATCCCCCATGATGAATACATGGTTCTCAGGTACGGTTCCCTCGAATGTGCCGTTTGTGAAACCATCGCGGATATAGTTTTCGTCAATCACTTTACCGTTGATCTCGACAAGTCCGTCCTTAATCAGTATGTGGTCCCCAGATAGTCCGATCACTCGCTTTATGACGGATTTGTTCATAAATGAATTAAGTTCAATCCCGGTTTTTGCGACAATGATATCGCCCATTTGAGGTTCGCCTGTGATGTATGAGATTTTTTCAACAAGCACCACCGTCTTATCATGGAAGGTCGGTTCCATCGAAGGTCCGATAATAAATGAAGGTCTGGCAAACAATAGGATAAGTCCGCCTACTGCAAGTGCGAAAAGGAGCGATTTGGTCCATTCCTTGATCTCATTTTTGATTTTTTGCTTCGTTTCGTTAGTCATGTGTAATATCTCCAAATTTTCTAAACGGAAAGACTCTTAGATAAGCTTTACCGTCAATCGCTTCAACTGGTACAAATCCTACTGAAGCATGCCTTGAATCGATCGATTCCAACCGATTATCTCCCAGAACAAAAAGATGGTCCCTTGGCACGACCCTATCGAGCTTACCGATGGTTCCACCATCCGAAAGATAGCTTTCCAGTATCATTTTTCCATTTAAGTAGACCAGACCGTCTTTTATTTCAATATGGTCTCCAGGTAATCCAATGATTCTTTTGGTCAGTTTCGCGTGCTTTGTTCCGTTTATTTCTAAATCGGATGTCAACAGCACGATATCGCCATGTTCGAAATTATGCTTTACAACACTCACTTTCTCAACAAGCACGATATCACCGTCTTCGATGGTAGTAGCCATCGAGTTGCCGTGAACCACATTAGGTCTTGCATAGGTCGAAAAAAGGGCAAATGCCGCAAGACCCACTAGTACTGCCGTACCTATCTGATACACTTTGTTTTTCATCATGTCCTCATTCAAATTTTGCTGTATCCGAATAGTAGACTTCGGTTCGCACAGTAGAGGCCAGCTTGAGTATGAAGCTGTTTATCTCACTGTACTTATAACGGGACAGGTCGATTTCCAATTTTTCAAGGCAGGCGCTAAAATCGTCAAGTACGCTATAGGGATTCCCATAGACCCTGCCGATGTCTGTTCTGCTCACACCTGTGAATCCATGGCCTACAATCGATTCGTTTCTTAGCTCGATCAACTCGGTCATACGCTCCGAGTTCAAAATTTTAACGATCTCCATCATCTTGTAATCGTCTTTTTGATATTTGTTCATATAGATGGTGAGCGCGTAGACGATATTGTTGTTGAAAATCTTATATTTTTTGCGAAGTACCTTTAACTGCGACCGTTTCGACATCATATCGATCTTTAAGGTGAATTTTCTTCTATCGATGTGCTTTTTAACAAACATATATTTGAAGACGGCTTCTTTAAAGCGGTACACACGACCTAAAAAATCGATATACTCATCATTGATCAGCTTGATTTTCAAGTTTTCCATCAGTTCGGAAAAAACAGCCTCAGACTCCCCATCGATCAGTGCGAGCAGGTTCTTGTTGAGCTCCGCATATTCAGACATCGACTTTGTCTCATCCGAAATCTTGTTCAAAATATGTCTCGCGCTTTCAAAATCAAAGTTGATCGCATACCGGCATGACCTTGTCAGGATTGCGACATCGGAATGTTCAAGCTTCATATTCACCAAAAGCGTATATGCACCGCCGTAATCATACCGTTCTAAAAGATTTTGCAAAACCTCATTGTCATTAAGCATCTACGTCACCTTCTTCTATCATAAAAAAGCTATAAAGAGTCGTTTGTTATATAGATGCCCAAAAATCTTCTAAATATTGATTAGGTTTCTCAAAAATTTTATCTTCCACTTTTAAATAGTGGGCATGCAGCAGTTGTGTCGTGACGCCCTTGAGTTTCTTGCCGCCGTACTTGCTGTCTCCGACTATCGGATGCCCGATCGACGCAAGACTCGCCCTGATCTGATGCGACCTTCCTGTTTTTAGGTCGATAAGCACTTTCGTGTACCCCGCCTTGTACTCGAGCGGTTCCACGATAGTCAGGACTTCCTTGGCACCTGGGACCGGTCTGCTGATAAGCGACACTTGATTTTTCGCTTCGTTCTTCACAAGATACCCTTTGATCACCCTTCGGTCCACGAGCTGCCCTTCGACAACGGCCATATACCTTTTCTCAATTTTTCTTTCGCGCATCAGTTCGTTATAGTGCTTTAACGATTCATAGGTCTTGCAAAACAGCACCAGACCGCTTGTGTTCTTGTCCAGCCTGTTGATGCTAGACGGCTTGAATGTAGGCGTGCTCAAGGCTCTAAGGTAATACTGCACTTTTGTCGCAAGCGTGTTCTTGTATTCACTCTTGTCCGGATGCGTAAGAAGACCCCACGGTTTATCCACCACAAGAAGCTCATCATCTTCAAATAGAATATCCAGTCCGATCTTGCCAGGGTTTACGACCCTCACGTCTTCTGAGTAATCCTTTATGACAGGGTCTGGTAGGAACACGTTGATCACATCGCCTATTTCAAGCCTTTGACTTGCTTCGCCGCGCGTGCTGTTGACTTTTATTTTTTTAGTTCTGATCCACTTCTGGACTTCACCCTTTGATGCTTTTGGCAGCAATTTTCCGATATAGCGGTCTAAACGCTGATCGCCGGACTGCGCATCAATTGTAAATGTTTGCATAACTCACCTCGACTATAATTGTATTACCATGTCCATCATGGCAATCGTCTTTTTGAATCCCATTTTCTCATATAAGGCTATCGCATTGTGGTTGGATTGTGCCACATACAATATTGGAGTCTTGTCCTGCGCCCTGATCTGTTGGATCGAGGCGCTCATCAAGGATCGTCCGATTCCCTGCCCCCTAAAGGCAAGCCTTACATACAATCCTCCGATCACTCCGTATGCCCACGTGCTGAACTCACAAATCACCTGGCCACAAACTCTATTTTCATGCAAATAGACATCATAAAAATCAAAATCAATGTTCTTCGCAATTTTAAGACGTAAATTATTGATCGTTAGGGGTTGGTCCCTAAAGTGCTGTTCGACTTCAAGTAGAAAGTGCGGTTGTTTGAGCCAGTCGACACTCGATGCTTTTACAATGTGTTCGTCCCGCTCAAGGCTATCTGACCCTGCGTATTCCATCAGGAAAGTCTCCTGAAACTTAAAGGATTTCAAGGCTCTTTGCAAGAAGTAGAACACCTTGTCGACTTGGTTCTGGGCACCTCTGATGACAATCGGCTGTTCCCTATGGATGGTTTTTAAAAAGTCCACCTTCGAAAACATCGCCTCAGACCGGTAACTGATAAACATGATCCCCTTTTGACTGAAGAGCACAAGTGCTTCGATTTCATCGTCCTCTATCGAAGCATACAATCTGCCACCACGTTTAGCGCCTGGTTCGTCAATGCCATAGTGATGCATTAAGTAATACGTTATTTCCAATGTTTCAAGCGGGTTTTCAAAACAATAAGCCTTCGCTGCGCTTACCCACGTTTCATTCACTATTTCAAACACATGCGCCTCCCATGTTTTTCATTATCACTACTTATTTTATCACATTTTGACAGGCTTGGGTGTGAAGAAACTATGAACTCCGCCAGGCCCCTTTTCTTACAGAACAGCCCACTGTCTACAATTAATATTATGTTGACAAGATGCCGCTTCTTTGATAATCTATTAACAAATAAACCATCGTAGCGAGTCAACACTTTCTGCCTTGGTACCACATCCAATACCTTTTGCGACGAGTCGTTTGACTTTTCCACGAGGGAGCTTGGTCACAGGACACTCTTTTTTTGTGCGCAAACTCCCTAAGTTCAAGGGAGTTTTTTTATTTAGGAGGCGTACATGAAAAAAATCGCAGTAATCGGAGCGGTACTTGACCACCCCGAAGCCAGTCAAAGCAGGTTCAATGATGTATTAAGCGAATTCAAACCCATCATACAGGGTCGAATGGGACTCCCCTTCGACGAGTACGACATCTCTGTGATCGCAATCACGGTGATGGGCTCTTTGGATGATATCAACACACTCACAGGAAAATTGGGCAGTATCCCCGGCATCACTGTCAAAACATCTATCACAAAAAAGGAGATCGACCAATGAAGAACCTCATCGACAAGCTGTATGAGACCAATTCCTTAACAAAAGAGGAGCTGATGACTCTGCTAAAAGGACTTGATGAAACAACAAAGCCTTATCTATTTGAAAAATCGCTCCAAACAAAAAAACGTGTCTATGGAGACACCGTTTATATGAGAGGACTACTCGAAATCAGCAATATCTGTAAGCAAAACTGCGCCTACTGCGGCATCAGAAGAGACAACAAAGAAGTCGACAGATACCGCCTTGACAAGGAGACCATCCTCGCTTGTTGCGAAGAAGGGTCACGTCTTGGCTACAGGACTTTTGTGATACAGGGCGGAGAAGACGCCTATTACACAGACGACATCCTCGTCGATCTGATAAAAAGCATCAAAGAGAACCACCCGGACCATGCAATCACCCTCTCGCTAGGTGAAAGAAGCGAAGAGAGTTTTAAAACGCTAAAAGCAGCGGGTGTCGACCGTTACCTGTTAAGACATGAGACGGCAAGCAAGCACCTTTACGAAGCGCTTCACCCGGGCATGAGCTTCGAAAACAGACGCAACTGCCTCAAACAGTTAAAGGAGATCGGCTTCCAGACAGGCGCAGGCTTCATGGTGGGTCTTCCAGGACAGACGCCGGAGGACCTTGTTGAGGACCTTCTTTTCATCAAGGAATTAGAACCTGAAATGGTCGGAATAGGACCTTTCATACCCCATAAGAAAACTCCAATCGGACACCATGAGGGCGGTACGGTAGATCAGGTGCTTGTCATGCTGGCATTCGTAAGAATGCTGCTCCCATCGGTACTTCTGCCATCGACGACGGCTCTTGGAACCCTCGACAAACAGGGCCGCGAGAAAGCCTTGAAAGTAGGCGCCAATGTTGTAATGCCCAACCTTTCACCTACAAACGTACGTGAAAAATATGAACTCTACGAAGACAAGATCTGCACAGGCGACGAAGCTGCCCACTGCAGAGGATGCATCGAAGGTAGAATCAAAGGCGCAGGATTTGTAGTGGACATGGGACGCGGCGACCAAGCCGACTGGAGGAATTAATATGTTTATCAATCATGAGTATATCAGCAACCTGTTGAATCAAACGAAGAACGCCCCTTTATCAGAAATAGATGAGATCCTTACAAGAGCTGAAGCCTTCAAGGGACTATCTCACGAAGATGTAGCAAAACTTTTGACGCTGACTGACAGCGAACGCCTCACACGTATGTACAACATCGCAGGTAAAGTCAAAAAGAGCATCTACGGCGACAGGGTCGTCATGTTCGCACCGCTATATATCAGCGACTACTGCGTGAACAACTGCACCTACTGCGGTTACCAGCGCGACAACAAGTTCGCCCGCAGAAAGCTCACACAGGAAGAAATCAGAAAAGAAGTCATCTTGCTTGAAAAGATGGGCCACAAGCGCCTAGCCCTTGAAGTCGGCGAAGATCCAGTCAACGCGGACATCGACTACGTGGTGGAAAGCATCAAGACGATCTACGACACTTACGAATCAAACGGCGACATCAGAAGAATCAACGTAAACATCGCAGCTACCAGCGTTGAAGAATACAAGAAGTTAAAAGCGGCAGAGATAGGAACCTATATCCTCTTCCAAGAAACCTACCACAGACCGACCTACGAGATCAAGCATCCTAAAAGCCTAAAGGGCGACTACGAACGTCAGCTTTACGCGTTCGACAGAGCCATGCAGGCGGGTATCGACGATGTGGGCGCAGGTGTCCTGTTCGGACTTTACGATTACCAGTTCGAAGTGCTCGCACTCATGCTGCACAACGAAGAACTAGAAAAGCAACACGGCGTAGGCTTCCATACCATCTCTGTTCCAAGACTAAAAGCCGCAGACGGACTTAGCTTTGACGACTACCCGCACCTGGTTTCAGACGATGAGTTCAGAAAACTTGTGGCGATCATCAGACTTGCCGTTCCATTTGTAGGCATGATCCTTTCCACAAGAGAATCGGCCGAATTCAGAAAAGAGCTTCTAGGCTACGGCATCTCGCAGGTTAGCGCAGGCTCGTGCACAGGTGTGGGCGGATACAAAGAGCGTGAAGAAGGAATCAACCACGAACAGTTCCACACAGCCGATGACAGAAGCCCGATGGAAGTTGTTTCAGGACTCATCGAAGACGGCTACATCCCAAGCTACTGTACGGCGTGCTACCGTTCTGGAAGAACAGGCGACAGATTCATGCAGCTCGCAAAATCAGGCAGCATCGGATTTGTATGCGAACCCAACGCCCTGATGACCCTCATGGAGTACATCCACGACTACGGCGACGACGCATTAAGAGAAAAGACACTACCCATGATCTACGAAAAAGCCAACGCGATCCCAAGAGCAGACGTAAAAGAACTACTACTCACAAACCTCGAAAAGATAGCCGCAGGCGAAAGAGATTTATTCCTATAAACCAAAAGACGAAGTCAACCGACTTCGTCTTTATCTTTTTTATAACTTCAATCAGATGTAGGGGCGACGCCTTGTGTTCGCCCTCTCTCTAACGATGTGTTCAAAGAGACACACATAAAGAGGCTATAGCCATCAACGATTCCGTATCGAACCCTTGAGCAAACCCGCTCCCTTTTACAAATGTGAGAATCTAGTTCACCCTTCAATATTCTGTCCATTACTCTTTCGACCCTAGCGCCTATGCAATATAAGCGAATTCTCAATTTTATTTCTTAAGGAGCCTCTCAAGCTTTTCTCTGTATTCTCTGAGAGGCTGATAGATGTCAACTCTTCCCGATTGTAGCATCTCATCAATCAAATGAATTGCACTCTGATACCTCTGCGTACTCTCGTATATTCTCAACAAGTTATATCCAGCAGGAACACCATGATTGTTTATCCTATATATGCTTTCTGTAAGTTCCAAGGCTTCTTCAAACATTGAAGCTTCCCCAAGGACTCCTGTAATTATCTGAAGTGACTCTTCATTTATAATTCCTTTATCGATTATTCGAGTAAAAATTTCTAAACCTTCTTGCTTATTCCCACTTCTAATATGATATGCACCATACATTAATTGAGGACGCCAAGCATTTTCAAGTTTTGCGAATTCTTCGATCCTATCGTTAACCGTACTTTCACCAAATTTTTCTTTAATAATGGATAAGTACCAGGTAAATCCATTCTCCTGATTTGGATCTTGATTTAGCCCTCTCTCGAGAGTGCTAAATCCTCTATCGTTCTCACCCATTTCGTAATATACTTTTGCTAAATTTGTTAGAATCGTCCCGGTTTCTCCATTTTTCTTACAAAACTTCAAGAGAATTTTTTCTGCCTTTCTTAGCTCTTCATTTTTAAGTTAACGATGCCCATTATTGTATGAGACCGCTCCTTGAACGAATCAATTTTCAATAACCTTTTTGCAGGAGCGATCATCTCTGAATAGAACTCATCATTTAATGACATGAGAATTAGCTGATATAGCTTATTGCTGTCATTCCAAGCCTGCTTGATATTGTTCGGAAGTACTTTCGCTCTATATACATCATTGGGTACGGTCATCAATTTTCCATTTGCATCATAAAATTTTATCATTAGCTTAACCTTTCATTTGATATTTCACTTAGCGGGAATGCATCAAGCGATCTTGTTACTTTTTTCTTTCGTTTTTAGATGTAACTTATCGTTCGAAACAATTTGGTCGCAGAACCAAAGATGTGTCCCGAACTCCACTTTAGATTTTGTCCTTTGACTCCATACATCCCTTGTGCTTATGAAGTGTTCGTCGATATAAATTATTATGCTCCCGCAAATTACTTTAACTTAATAACAGAAGGTACACCATTACTCAAGACTAATCTATAAATCTCAACATTCGAATATTCAAGTAAGTTTCTTAATGAGCTCATATAAACGTCTGGAAAATCCAATCCACAAAATACAGCTTTAAGTGAATTATGAATATCTATGAAGTAATCCGACTTCTTATTATCAGTTAATAATAGAAGACGATACTCAAACTCATCTTTCCAATCTGTATTCTTAGTAAAAAACAAATCTTCTCTATATCTAATCAAATGTTCTGTTATGAAAAAATCTCTAAAATTTATCAATGCATCACTATTAATGTTAATGTGATAAGCTTTTCTGACATCTGTAGATGAATCCTTATATCTTATATCGCCACGGTATAGCTTAAAATTGTTATAAGTCTTCTTAATATCATCCACAAGATCATCTCTTGAGAAAGCCAAGCACAAACCTCTATGAAGATCACCATACTGTGCCCACATCCGCATCTTGAAGAATCCAGTTTTATAATAAGCATAAAGAGTATTATTATAAGTAAAAGTATGTACTACAGTTACATTAAAAAACGGCAAAATCTACTAATCTTGCCTGTAGATTTTACCGTTATAACGCTTTCTCTTTTATTATTTCTTGCCTAATATTCTTTTACCAATCTATTCTTTTTGTAATAAAGTTAAAGTACTTAAGTTCACTTGGTATTCCAACCATGTTTCCATGGGTATAGCCATTATCAAGCAGGGCAGAAAACTTTACTTCTTCATTAATAAATTGAATGAGTATTTCTTTTTCTTTGGTCATGATTGGTAAATCATTAACTGCTTCAAGAAGAGCTTCTTTTCCTTCTTTGGTTAACATGAGTCTTCCAAATTCTATTTCATATTGTTCATCATCAGCATTCACATAAATTCTAAATTCAAAACTAAAGTTTTGAGCATAGTCCACATCTGCTTGAACAAAGTCAAAGACTTCATGGTACTTACTGTTCTTTTTGAATGTTTTTACAAGGCTGCCATACTTGTTTTTAAGGACATCCGAAAATCCAAATCTAGTTTCTGATTCTTCGTAAGTAAAGTTACCATCTCTAACATCAAAACCATTCTCATCAATCTTTTGTGGTAATTGATTTCTTGAGGTTCCTTTAGCATTAAATCCTACACCTTCTTCTGTAGTAATGGTATCACCTGTTAACAAATGCCACCTAGTTGGTAAATTATTTTCATCAATAAAGCCAAGAATTTGCATTGGTCTATGGTCTCCAATGGTGTTATACCAATTGTAGGCCACTAAATTAATAAGAATTGGTCTTAGTGTACTTTTATTACCCTTTAAATCAATATGTTCAAAGCTTGACCCTTTGTAGATATCTCGCATGGTTACCATACTTAAATGTAAACCATATTCATCTGAAATATATGCTGCTGGATTTTTATAGTACCTATTGATCCATAAGTCAAAAGCTACATCTTCTGAAAGTATGTCAGGATCATTGTTTTCAACGAAGCCGTAGAACTGAAAACTTGAACTGTCTGATCCAGCATTTTTTTCTGAATAAGACACTAAATCAAATAAGGCTTCATGAGAAATCTCTTCGTAAGTAATTTGATTCTTAAGTAATTGCTCGTATGTCTGAATGTAAATGGGTTGAAAGTAGTCATGTTCCTGCAAATCATATTTTAACAATTCACCTTTGGTTTCAACTGTTTTACCCATTGCCTTTAAATCTGATTCAATCATATGATTAACTAATTGATCAAGGGCATTAAATTTAGAGTACTGATCAATATTTAATACGCCGCCAACATATCCTCTTCCTGGAGCAATACTAAAAATGGACCTTGAAACCATTTCAAAAACATGTTTTCTTTTAAGTACTGGAGCCGTTTCGCCTTCTAGTGAATAAATTTTATGTTTATACTTTGCAATGCTACTTGCATTAGCATAGTCTACTTCATAGCCAACATTGTTCACTAAAAACTTACAAACTTGCTGATAAGTTAACTTAGCTGTTGGACTAAACTTACCACCACCTGTACCACTTGTAAGTCCCAAATGATTTACTGCTTCTATGTACTTATAAGACCAACGATCTTTTGCTACATCAGAAAAAGTTGGTGTTTCAGGTAGCTCTGGTATAGATTCATAGATTGCAATTTTCATCAGAATTTTCATAAATTCTTCTCTGGTTATTGGGTCTTCTTCTCTTAAGTCCCCATTGGCATCACCATTTATAATGCCGAGTTCCTTTAAGTGATAACCATAGGTTTTTTCACTTCCATCGGCAAATGGCAAAAGAGTTACCATTAATACTACTAGTAAAACAAGTACTATTTGTTGACGTTTCATACTACTCCCCCTCATCCTCTTTCATGAATCTACTTGAATAGTATAACATAATAAGTTCATCAAACCTTGTAAAATTCACTTTAGTTGTCCAAAAGTACATCTTACTAGTTAGCCCTTTAAATGCATATTTTCTTTTGCTAGGATACAGTTAAGGCTGTTTAAAAACTCACCACACGGGTCCAACTCCTACATCAATCTTTTGCAGGCCTAAACTACTAATGTTCTACAGTACAATCATTATACACTTTTACGTCTATTTACTTCAATAATACATAAAAATGTATTATCGGAACTGCTCTTTAAAGTCATTGCCGATAGAGCTGAGAAGAAAAGTGTCATAATATCAACGAATCTGAAATTCTCAGATTGGACTGAGCTGTTTGAGAATGAAACAATGGTAGCAGCATTGATTGACAGGTTGACCTTTAGGTCACATGTATTAAACATGAATGGAACCTCTTATAGAAGAGAGCATTCGGCACCTCAAATCGAGGAGGTGAACAATCATGTATAAACCACAAGCACCGGATATCGAGTTGGAAACTTGCCTTGAGCAGCTGAAAGCGGCCTACTCAGAAGTCAAAGGTGACAATGAACGTTTGCAGTCTTATGCAGATCTTCTTCAGGCAATACTCGAATACCATAAGATTGATTATCCGGCTTTCGAGTCTCCAGAAGAACAGAACTTTTAGTTTATTATTAGGGAAATCTCAGTAATGACTTTTCCCTAATTTTATACAGTCAGTGGTAAACAAATTCGTGAGCGTTATCAGATTAATGGTAAACGAATTGATGATCACTAGTGGTAAAGAAATTCATGAGCGAGTGGTAAACTTTTTCATTGACATTCACA